>DATCFJ010000173.1:0-12913 GCA_036509605.1 Polyangiaceae bacterium
GGAAGCAACGGCGAGAGAAGCTCGATGAGTGGCTCTCGGCGTTGTCGATCGAGCTGCGCGGGCCGTTCGTATTGTTCGAGCTCGAAGGCCTGACTCTCGCTGAAATCAGCGAGCTCTGCGAATTGCCCCTCGGAACCATCAAGACGCGCCTACGCCGCGCGCGTGCGATTTTCCTAGAAGCTACTCGCGCCGGAGGTGCACGGTGAGCGACGAGTTCCGCCGCCTACTCGACGAGGCTCCGGGCGCAGAGCTACGAAGTGTGCTCGAGTCCGGCTTGCGCGATCAACCCTCGCCGCGAACGATCACCCGAGCCGCGCGTAAATTGGGCATCGGTGCGGCTGGCCTCGGTTCGGCGCGAGCGGCGGCTGCCGCGGCGTCGCGCGCGCTTCGCGCTTCGTCGTGGACCGTGCTTGCGAAGTGGGGCGGAGCCGGAGTTTTGCTTGGAGGCATTGCGCTGTCGCCCTTGGTGCTGAACACGCCCGCGGCGTCGCGGGCGAAAGTCACGCAGCGAAGCGCTCCACGAGTGAGCGCGGCGGTCCCCAACTCGAACTTGCTTGAGACCGGCCCGACGCAGGAGGCGGGTACCGCTGCGGTGTCGACATCGCGTCCGACTCCCGCGGTAAAGACCGCGGTGTGGCCCGCGAGCGCCGCTGCTGCGAGTGCGCCGTCCGCGCCCAAACCAGTTTCGAGCGCAACGTTTCCGTCGCCAGTTCGTGGCGCTCAGGCGCTCGCGCCAGCGTCAATCGTGCCGAATGCGCCGGGCACCGCCACAAGCGCTGACCTCCTCGATAGCGAAGTCGCACTGCTCGACTCGACGCGAACAGCGCTCAAGCAAGGCGATTCAACCGCAGCCCTCGCGTTGCTCGACCGTCACGCTCGACTGAGCGCGCGGTCCCTCGGCGCTGAAGCGACGCTGTTGCGAGTGCAAGCCTTGGTCCTAGCCGGTCGATCCGCCGAGGCACGCGCTGTCGCGCAGGCGGTCCTCGGCGGTAAGAGCGGCCTTCCGTACGCAGCGCGATTGCGGAAGCTTGCCGGACTGGTCGAGTGACTCAGCTACGCGAGGCGGCGGAGATGTGCCCGCAAGACCTCCGGATGACTTGCTCGCCACCACAACCTCGATCAGCTTCGCGCCCTGCCGTCGCCTCGCGACGGCTAGTGTCCGGAAACTCGTAGCGGTCGCAATCAGACGGCTTGCTTGAAGTAAAAGTTGAGCACCCCGCCAAGGCGCGAGCGGGAGGCGAAGGCGCCACGCGAGCAGTTGTC
Source organism: Polyangiaceae bacterium (assembly GCA_036509605.1). Taxonomy (GTDB): domain Bacteria; phylum Myxococcota_A; class Polyangia; order Polyangiales; family Polyangiaceae; genus PMG-095. The sequence continues at coordinate 1,264 of DATCFJ010000173.1, forward strand.
GTTGCTCGCACCGCGCACGCCTGGATCAACCTCCCCGCGAGCCCCTGATGACAACGCTCGGTGTTGTAGTGCTCGACGTATTCGCGCAAGAGATAGCGGAGGTGACGTTCGCCGAAGACCACAAAGTGCTCGAGGCATTCTGAACGGACCGATCTGACAAACCGTTCGGCGTGAGGATTGGAGCACACCGTCAAATGCACCCGATGCGAGCGGAGCGCCGCGACGTTTCCGGGTCACTCATGCGTTCCATCCACTTCACGGCCGCGAGTGGGACCTCGTCACGTACCGAAGCAACTGGGGAGAGGACCGCGTCTACTTCCACGACGAGGGTGGGCGGCTCCGCTCGTTGCCGGCGGCTTGGACAAGTGTTGCCGCTGCGGATCCGATAGTCGCGCTGGGAGCAGGGCGATCGCCCTTTCGCTTCGCTGACCTACTCGATCTGGCGGCGCTCACCGAGAGGGCCACCCGATGATCAGGACCCCAGCAGCGCCCCACGAGGCCGTCCAGGAGTGTCAGGCTGATTTCGCCGCATGTGTAAGGAGGAATATGCCGACGAGGTCTCGCTGCGCGCCGCTCGAAGCGGGTCGCTATGGCATTATATGTCAATTCAATCGGGTGTCCCTACGCCCAGTGAGCCCAAGTTACTTGACTTGGGTGCTATGTACGGCGTATTTGTCATTACACTGGTTCCGCGCCGCAAAGAGGTCCCATGGCTCGTCGCAAGCTCCCCGACCCGAAGGCTGTCGCCCTGCGCGCGCAAGGCTGCCTCAATCCACGCCCTCAAGGCGTCACGGACGCCGTGTTCGTCAGCGACGAGTTCTTCGATACGCGCGACCTCGTCCAGATCAAGTACGAGATGCTCCGTCGGTCTCGCATCGATGGTGTCCCCGTTGCTACAAGCGCTGCGGCCTTCGGTTTCTCGCGCCCGTCCTTCTACCAGGCGCAGACGGCGTTCGAGCGAGCGGGTATACAGGGGCTCGTGCCGGCCAGGCCGGGTCCTCGCCGCGCGCACAAGCTGTCCGACGAGATCGTCGACTTTCTCGAGCAGCAGATCGCGCGGGAGGAAGGCTTGCGCGCCACCGAGTTGGCCCGGATGGTCAAGGAGCGCTTCGGTCGCGACGCGCACCCGCGGAGCATCGAGCGCGCCCTCGCTCGGCGGGAAAAAAAACGGCGAGCATCGCCATCGAGCGGATGAATACCGCGTCGGACGCTGCGGTCGGGGAGCGTTACGAGGCCCTTCGTGCAGCCGTCCTCGCCCATCGCTCGGGCGAAGAGCGGCATGGGCTCCTCCTCATGATTCGCGAGGGGCTGGCCGCGTGGATAGCCGCCTGGGCTTCGTGTTCGCCGATGCCGCCGGCACGCACTACGGCCTTCGCGCAGCCCGATAACCTCCCTGCGCTCGCCGAGCCAAGCGCGGTGGTCGCGCTCCTCGCCTCGATGGCCCTCGCTACCCTGCAGGAGCAACCGTCATGACGACAGAAGCCCACGCGAAGATCACTTCGACCCATCTCAAGCGAGAAGCGTACCTCTACGTCCGACAGTCGACGGTGCGCCAGGTCTTCGAGAATCAAGAGAGCACCAAGCGTCAGTACGCTCTGCGCCAACGCGCAGTCGCTCTCGGCTGGCCCATCGAGCGCGTGATCGTCATCGACAGCGACCTCGGTCAGTCGGGAGCCTCCTCGGTCGACCGCGAGGGATTCCAGCGGCTCGTCGCGGAGGTCGGCATGGGCCGAGCGGGGATCGTGCTCGGGCTCGAGGTCTCGCGCCTGGCGCGCAACTCTACTGACTGGCATCGCCTGCTTGAGATCTGTGCGCTGTCGAGCACGCTGATCCTCGACGAGGATGGCATCTACGACCCGTGCAGCTTCAACGACCGCTTGCTGCTCGGGCTCAAGGGGACGATGAGCGAGGCGGAGCTTCACGTCCTGCGCGCCCGTCTGCGTGGCGGCATCCTCAACAAGGCGCGCCGCGGAGACTTGCAAGGGCGCTTGCCGATCGGTCTCGCATATGACGCGCGCGGACATGTCGTGCTGGACCCGGATGCACAGGTGCAAGCGAGCCTACGCCTCTTCTTCACGACCTACCGTCGCACGGGCACAGCGTCCGCAACGATCAAGGCGTTGCGTGACGAGAAGGTGCAAATGCCAACTCGCGTTCGCACTGGTCCACGGACAGGCGATCTGATCTGGGATCTCCCCACTCATTGGCGTGCGCTGCATCTGCTACACAATCCGCGGTACGCTGGCGCGTTCGTGTACGGACTTCATCGCACCCGCAAACTCACCGACGGCAAGGTGAGGGTTGATGCTCTCCCACGCGACGAGTGGCACACACTGCTGGTCGATGCCCACGACGGCTACATCACCTGGGATGAATACTTAGACAATCAGCGCCGGCTTCGTGAGCACGCGCAGGCACATGGCAAAGATCGACGCCACAGTCCTCCGCGAGAAGGGCCAGCGCTGCTGTAGGGCGTCGTGCTCTGTGGCGCGTGCGGTAACCGGATGACGGTTCGCTACCACCAGCGCGCAGAGGGGCTCCGTCCAACGTACTCCTGCCAGCGCGGGCGCATCGATCGAGGTGCACCGGTCTGCGAGGTCATCCCCGGCGCCGCCATCGACGAGGCCGTCGGTGATGTGCTCGTCGCCATGATGACTCCGGTCGCGCTTGAGGTCGCACTTACTGTCCAGCGCGAGTTGGTCGCACGGAGTGGCGAGGCGGACAAGATGCGAAAGCAGCAGGTCGAGCGCGCGCGCTACGACGCCGACCTGGCTCGGCGTCGGTTGTGGTGGCGAGCAAGTCATCCGGGGGTTTTGGGGGCAAATCTCCGCCGGCAGCCTACGCGAACACGGCAACCGAATCTCGGCTGACCTTCCTCGAGCACCGTGTCAAACTGACGATCGTGCTCGCGCTCTTGAAGGCGTTGCTCGGGGCGCTGCTCGCGGCCATGAAACCGCGTGCAGGTCTCGTCGCGGAAAACCTGGCGCTTCGCCAACAGCTCGCAGTTCTGCATCGGGCAACACCGCGACCACGGCTTCGTCCGATTGACCGGGAGTTCTGGGCCATTCTCTCCCAGGCCTGGTCGCGCTGGGCCGACGTGCTCGCGATTGTGAAGCCTGCGACCGTGATCGGTTGGCATCGTCGCGGCTTTGCCAGGTTTTGGACGATGAAGTCAAAGCATCTCGGCCGTCCTCCGATCAGCGCGGAGCTGATCACCCTGATCGAGCGCATGGCGGCAGAAAATCCGCTGTGGAGTCGGCGTCGGATCGCCGGCGAGCTCGCCAAGCTCGGCCATGAGGTGAGCAAGGACACCGTCGCCAAGTACATGCCCAAGCGCAACGGTCGACCGGGCCGACCACAGTCCACGACCTGGGCTACGTTTGTGCGCGCGCACCTTGCCGGCACGCTCGCGATCGATTTTTTGACCGTGCCGACCGTAAGCTTCAACTTGCTTTACGTCTTCTTCGTTCTGTCGCTCGATCGCAGGCACATCTTGCACGTAAACGTCACGGCTCACCCGCACGCCGCTTGGTCAGCGCAGCAGATGGTCGAAGCGGTCGGTTTCGATGCGATGCTCAGTCGCGTGATCCGCGACCGTGATGGCATCTATGGGAAGGTGTTCGACGCTCGCGTCAAACATTTAGGCCTTGAGCAGTTCCGCATCGCGCCGAGATCGCCCTGGCAGCGGATACGCGGAGCGCTTCGTGGGCACATTACGACGCGAGCTTCTGGATCACGTGATCGTGCTCGGTGAACGCCACCTGCTTCGCTTGGTCAGACAGCACGCGCGCTACTACAACGAGGACCGCCCTCACATGTCGCTCGACGGGGACGCGCCTGCTGCGCGCGCGGTCGAGCCTATCGGCAGTGGCCCCGTCATTGCCCTGCCCCGGGTCGCAGGCCTTCACCATCGCTACTCGAGGGCCGCGTGATCGCTTTTTAGCCACCACAGGTCGGTCGGCGTCGACTGAAGTCGTTCCCCGCGAGGAAATCGTGATCGGCAAGAAACTGGTCGACCGTTACGCCCACCAGAGCGGCGTGAAGGATCAGCTCGTTGCGGAGCGAGAGGTCATCCTCACGTACGCGCTCGGCTTGCCGATTGCCTGAAGTACAGGAACAAGATCGGGATCGATGGGCCGTCCAGGCGATTCGCGACTACCGGCGCAGTCCACGACCGATTGACGACCTCTTCGAGGCAGCGCGGGTATGCCGCGTGGAGCGCACGCTTCGGACGTATCTGGAGGCGATGGCGTGACACCCAAGAAGGGGACACCTCCGTGCATTCACTAGGCGGTCGGATACTGGCCCCTGGAGCCCCCGACGTGAACGCGGATTTCGCTCGCGCAAACTTGGCCAATTGCGTTGCGTGGCCCATGTATGGCTCGATCCTAGACCGCTTGGAAGCTACACTTCTGCCATCGTGCATACGCTACCCGTCCTCGTGCCGTCACCGTGTGGTCGGCGCACGGTCGCAAGCACTTCCCGCATCGTGGGCTTGCTCGGACGCATACTGCGCACGGCCCGGCTCGCTACCTTCCTGGAACGACCGCAGCACAAATTCGTCAACTGGAAACGACGACGGTTGCCGAACCAACCCATGTGCTCACTCCTCCGCCCACCTCGTCCGAGTACGTGCGCGACATTGGCGGCGTCATCGGCTGGGACGCGGGCCTGGACGCAACGCTCTCCTATGTGGAATGCAGTGGCGGGCTCGTTGCCGGACGGTCGTATCACGGCCGGCCGATGTCGTCGGCAAATCACAAGCTGGGGTCGAAGCCATGACAGCCGGGCAAGAGTCTTATCCTGAGATCCGTATCGCTACCCTGGACTTGAGCTTCCCCAGCAGCCAACGCCACGGACGAGCATTCTTCCCAGCCGACCAGCTCCCAACGATCAGGTACGCCGATCTCGCGTTGGCGTTCGAGCGAGAATTTGCTGATGCCGACGACAGGCGTCGGTTGTCGCTTCTGGAACGGGCACTGGCTCACCAGTCGCTCACGGTGGTGACTTACCCTGGAGAGGAGACGCCCACCGAGTGGCACGCCTACGTAGTCGCTTCTGACATTTCGGAAGCCCCGATCTTCGCCTGCGTGCTCGCGCCGACGACCGTGATTAGGCACCTCCTCTCAGAGCCGCCCCATGTGGTGTTGGAGACGGCCACCTTCCAATCCTTGGGTGACGACGTGACGATAGCGTCGGTCACTGCAGCAATGGAGACGTGGATCCGTCGGGTCTTTCCGGACGCGAAGGTGCCTCAGGTCTACATCAGCCCTTGGCCGGGAGCCGTCGAAACGAAGGAGTTGACTCTGGAGATTCTCCGCCTTTCCCGAACGGTTCCCTCGTTGGAATCGGCTGTCGCTGGGCCTGAAGCCTATTCACCGCCGGCCACCATTGTCGCCGAGGAATACAGACTTCCGGGGGCAGCGTGATAGCACCCCGACCGTACGACTTGGGAGTGGATCCGGGCGCAATGCTTCGGATCACGCTGACGTATCCCAGTGGTCTCCGCATCGTGAACGCGATCTCCTGCCGGTACGTGCCGGCTACTGTTCAGGCGGGGCAGATGATGCACAAGGTGGTTGCTGTCGAGGTGCTGCATGATCCGGCGAACCCGAATCCTTCTGGGCCGTACTTTGCGAACGCGGCCCTTTTGGAGAAAATCGTGCTCCCGGCGAACGCGCTGACAGACTTGCGACCGTACGTCTAAATGGGATGTGTCAATCGTCGGAATAACGTCGGGAACGCCGCTCAACGAACTCGAACGACCGCATCCGTCGTCAACAAATGCCGTCATTCACGCTGGTTCGCAGCCGTTGAAAGTCAGCGCGCCCGATTTCCTCTCCCGTGGCGACGTCGGTGGGAATGCCCACGAGGTCGACGCCGCATGTCTGGTCGGTGCCGAAGAACACGCGCTGGCCAAGGTTGTCGTAGGCGCGCGCCGGGGCGGTGAGATCGACCGTGAGGTCCGGCATCGGCGAGTGCGGCGCGGGGACAGCGCCCGCGCCGATGCCGTAGAAGTTCAGGTCGGCGGCGAGGTTCGGCGCACAGAAAGACATCCCAAGACCGACCATGTTGTCCACTGGAGTTTCATTGGCGAGCTGTCACGACCCTACACGCGAAACCCCGGGATGCGCAGCGTTGTGAGCGGCCAGACGACCCTTGGCACTTCAGGACTTCCCGAGGTTCCAAGCGGACTTTCACTTTACTCGTGGACGCAGGCGAGAACGGCAGAGCATGTGGATTTGGCTGCGCAAGCAATCTTGAAGCCGGACGGCCTCTTTTGGCACTCGATGGCGGGATCGCCCTCGAGTCTTTTATCGCGGGCGGCATCACAGGCGGCAAGCCGGACGCACTGCGCCACGACGTCTCTTCCGCTCGGCAAGGACGCTTGGAGGCCTCCGGGATCGATCACTGGGGGACCTTCGGAGCGCTCGTTCGTGATCGTCGTCACCTGGCCGCATACGAGCGCGGGCTTACTTGTCGGCACGACGGTTTGATAGGCAGCAGCAAATTGCGTGCACGTTGCGGACGAACCACAGCGGGCAATGAGTGCGACGCCACCGGTCGGAGTGTGATCCGCGACGACGAATGAGACCTGTGCAGGGCCTCGGGCACTGGGCAAATATTCGAATTGTGGATTTGCCAAGGCGACTTGACGGGCAAATCGCCAGAGGAAGTCTGAAGTAGCGAAGTGGGCCTGAGGGACTGCCGTGAGCACGGCGGCGGGCTTGGCGCATCCGGATGGAATGGATCCTATCAACCCGGAGACAGAGTATCCCCCCTCGGCAGCGACGGCCGCGACGGCGATCAGTGACGGACTCACTGGGGTGCTCGGCAGATTGGGGTTCGCAGTCGCACTTCGCGCGCAGCGAAAGCCGGTGCTTACATGGCCGTTGGCCGCGTAGAACCTGAGGCGGCTAAATGCCTTGAGCTGCGCCGGCGCAAAATCCCACGATCCGCCACGAATTACGCCGGTTTCACTGGTCGCGGCGACGCTCGGATCCACCGCCACACCGGCGCTGTACGGAGCCCAGCCGTCGGTCACCCACTCCCAGACGTTGCCGGCCATGTCGAGTGCTCCGAAGGGCGAGCGTGACGTCGGATAGGTTCCGACCGGCTTCGTGCTGGCACGGTCCGGTAGGAGGCGTGTGCAGCCAGCGACCACCGCCTTGTCGCACTTCGGCTCCTCGCTTCCCCATGGGTAGAGCCTTCCGTCTGAGCCGCGCGCCGCGTACTCCCATTCGGCCTCGGTTGGGAGGCGCTTTCCAACGCTTCCGCAATACGCAGCGGCCTGGACACGATCTACACAATTGATGGGATGAGCCGCGCGGTCTGGGTATTGCTCGTTGCACATCGATCCGAATTTCGCCACCTCGGAGTCCGCAACGTCCGGCCCGTGGATGCTGGTTCGCGTGCATTGGTGAGAGGCTACGCATTTGGCGTAGTCACCGACCGTGACCTCCGTTGAATCGATGAAGAAGGCGTTCGAGATCTTGACACGATGCGCTGGCCGGGCGTTTTTGTCGTTATCCTCCCCCATCGTGAATTCGCCAGGGGGGATCGCGGCCATGCCGACGGGCGTGGGGGCCGATACGTGTTCGTCTGCTGGTCCCGCAGTAGTACTGGTGGTGGGCGCGAGCGTAGCTGGAGGTGCTGGCGAGCGAGGGGCTAGCAGAAAGGCACCGGTCGAGATTGCTCCGACGACGAGCAGCCCGGTCACCCATGCTGCCGCGGGCAGACGCCGCCCGGCGTGTGGCTTTGCGGCAACCGCTTCAGCGATCCCCATGACTTGCGGGGTGCCCGTCGTCATGGGCGTGGGCGTTCCATACGCCGGAGGCAAAGGGGCCTGCATCGTTGGTGCCACCGCAGTGCCGCTCACGCGTGATGCGGCCGCGGTAAGTGCCTCCCAAAACTCCCGACTGTTCAGGTAGCGAGCCCTAGGGTCCACAGCGAGCGCCTTGTTTAGGACCAACTCCACTTCGTCCGTCACGAACGAGCCCCTGGCCCTCAGCGTCGGTCTCTGACGCTCGTCAGTCGCCTGCACATAGAGTTGAGTGGTGTCGAAGCCGCGTAGCGCTGCCTGTCCGGTCACAAGCTCGACGAGGACCAACGCCAAGGCGAATACATCGGTCCACGGCCCAGTGGCGCCAATCGCCGGATTGAACTGTTCGGGAGCCCCATATGCGGGAGAAAATGCCCGAATTGATTGGCCGGTTTCCAAGAACGCCTTCGTGAGGCTGGAGTTCTCGGTCATCACTTTGGCGATGCCGAAATCAAGGATCTTCAGCGACGGACGACCGCCAATCTGCGTCAGGAACAGGTTCGCTGGCTTCACGTCCCGGTGCGCCACGCCTTCGGCGTGAGCGATCTCGAGGGCGCGAGCGGCGGGTTCGAGGAGGGCCAGGGCCTCGCCGAGGGATAGGCCGGTTGCGCCCATTGCTCTTCGCCCATCGAGGTACTGATCCAACGGCTGCCCTTCTAGCCATTCCAGTACCAAGTACGGAGTCCAGGTGCCGTTGGGAGACTCTGCCGTTCCGACGTCGAGCGCTTGCACGATCGACGCGCATGACCGCGAGAGACGGTGAAGCAGTCGCCCCTCTTCGAGGAAACCTTGCTCGAAGCGAGCGCGCTCCTCGCCGCGAATCCTCGCCGGGATCTTTAGGCACTTCACCGCTACCGGTACGCCGAACCCGACGTGAAAGGCTCGGTAGACGACGCCAAAACCGCCTTCGCCAACGACCTCGTCCATGCGGTACTTCTGCGCGAGGATCGCACCTACCCAAGCAAACAGATCACTGTCGTTCGTCATGAGGAGGTTTGTCTTTCGTCGCCGCGGCGGAGAGGCCGGTCGAGCAGCGCAGCGTATGCTGTCGGCAAGCCGTGGCAAAGCGCTGAGCGCGCTCGGCGCCTACCCAGAGCAACTCCGCGATCGAGTACGCCGGTATGCCCTTTGAGAGTCGCCCGGGCTGCCGATTCCCGCGCAATCCGCTCGGCTCGACACCGCGCCAAAGTGCGTCGCGCCACTTCCTGCGGCCGCAGCGAATCACTATTTTACCACCCGCGCTGCGGCGGCTTGTTCCGCTACCTTACCGGTGCTTGGAGGCCTTCACCATGACTACCGCGCGGCTGCGTGACCGCGGAGGACTTAGTAGCAAGACAGCGCCCTTCCTCGAGCGCTTGCCAGCGTTTGTAGTCGATGCGGGGCGCGGTCCGGGGCGTCTGCTTGGGTGAGCTTGGCCTGGACGCGGGCTCGACCGATCTGGCCGCCAGCTTCCTCTAGGGAGCCGCTTTCGGCGTTTGGTCGGTAGTTGGTCCTAGTTCGGCGCGCGCGGGCCACCATCCCAGGTCACCGGGATGGATTCGACGTGCAGACCCTAGTATGTTGCCGTGTCCATAGCAATCCCGGGGAACGCTCTAGCTTGGCTTCGATCGAACGCATCAGCGCAGCAATTGCTTGGCAAGGGGCGCGTTTATGCGCGCTTGCTCGCAAGGCGGGCGCGCGATGACGGACGACGCACACGCCGACCTGGTGGCCCGCGTTCAGGCTCGCGTGGGGCTTACCCTCAAAGGGAAGTGGCGCATCGACGAGCTCATCGGCGTTGGCGGCATGGCTTCTGTGTACGCGGCCACTCATCGCAACAATAAGCGCGTCGCGGTGAAGATGCTGCACCCTGAGCTGTCGATGAACGCGGCGGTGCGTCAGCGCTTCCTGCGTGAGGGGTACGTCGCGAACTCAGTTGGGCACGCTGGCGCGGTGAGTGTCGATGACGACGACGTGACGGATGACGGGTGCGCGTTCTTGGTGATGGAGCTGCTCGAAGGTGAGACGCTCGACGCGCGCTGGGAGCGTAAGGGTCGCCGGTTCGAAGCGACCGAAGTGCTGGCCGTTATGGATCAAGTGCTCGACACGCTCGTCGCAGCACACGAGAAGGGCATCGTTCATCGCGACCTCAAGCCGGAGAATCTGTTTCTCACCTATGCGGGGCAGGTGAAGGTGTTGGACTTTGGTATTGCGCGGGTGCGTGAGCTGAGCGCGGGCGCTTCGAGCACGCAGACGGGTAGCTTGATGGGCACGCCGACCTTCATGCCGCCGGAGCAGGCGAGAGGCCTTTGGGCCGAGGTTGATGGTACGAGCGACATCTGGGCGCTCGGCGCGACGATGTTTACGCTGCTTACTGGGCGTTACGTGCATGTCTCGAGGACCGTGAATGAGGCGCTCGTTCTTGCGGTGACGCAGCCGGCGCCCTCGGTGGGTTCCGTTGGTGTGGCACTGCCTGCGGAGGTCGTCGCGCTGGTCGATACGGCGCTCGCCTACGAGAAGAGTCAGCGTTGGCCTGATGCTCGCGCCATGCAAGAGGCGCTTCGCCACGTATACGAGGCGCTCACTACCAAGCCGATCTCGCTGCTCGAGGCGATTGCAGAGGACGCGCCCGTTGGGAGCAGCGGCCGGGGCGCAGCGGTGTCGGTGCCTCGGACGCCGACGACGGCGGACGGCGTCTCCGCGACGATGCTCAGCGGTGGGCCGCGTAGTCGCGCGCACATTCCGAAGTTGCGTCTTGCGGCGGTCGCCGGCGTCGTGCTGTTGATTGTACTGGTCGCGGTTGCTGGCCGTCTGCACAGGCATGCGACGGTGGACGGCCGCGCCGAGCCAAGCGAGCCTGTCAGAATTTTCGTGTAAGCGGGCGGATTGAGTCGCGCTGGGCAGTCTTTCCTGAGAAAGGAAAGAAGCCCGATGAAGAAACCGATACGCAAAGAATTGCTCGACGAGCTGCTAGCCGAATACGCAAATCCGGAAGATCTGACCGGACCGGACGGCCTGCTGAAGCGGCTGACCGGGGCGCTCGTAGAGCGAGCCCTACAGGCCGAATTGACCGACCACTTGGGCTACGAGCCTAACGCTGCGGAAGGCCAGGGCACTGGCAATTCACGCAACGGGGCGGGCAAAAAGACGCTCCGGACAGACCAAGGCGACGTCACCGTCGAGGTGCCTCGCGACCGCAACGGCACGTTCGAGCCCAAGTTGGTCAAGAAGCACCAGCGCTCGTTCAAGGGCTTCGATGACAAGATTCTGAGCATGTACGCACGCGGCATGAGCGTGCGCGACATTCAGGCTCACCTCGCTGAAATCTACGGCACCGAGGTTTCTCCCGACCTCATCTCGCGCGTGACTGAGGCCGTCATCGACGAGGTGCAAGCTTGGCAGGCTCGCCCGCTTGACCCTGTTTGGCCCATCGTGTTTCTCGACGCGCTCGTGATCAAGGTCCGCGACCAAGGCGTCGTGCAAAACAAATCGGCCTACATCGCGCTTGGGATGGGCGTCGACGGCCATAAGGAAGTGCTGGGAATTTGGCTTGAAAGCAACGAGGGCGCGAAGTTTTGGCTCAAGGTGATCAGCGAGCTGAAACACCGCGGCGTCCAGGACATCCTGATCACCTGCTGCGACGGCCTCAAGGGCTTCCCCCAAGCCATCGAGGCGGTCTTTCCGAAGACGGTTGTGCAGACGTGCATCGTGCACATGATTCGAAACTCCATGCGCTTCGTGGGGTGGGTGCAGCGCAAGGCGGTGTGCGCCGAGCTGCGCAACATCTACGCCGCGCCCACCGAGCAGGCAGGACTCGCTGAGCTCGATGCGTTTGAAGCCAAGTACGCG
>DATCFJ010000174.1:0-5280 GCA_036509605.1 Polyangiaceae bacterium
CTCGACTCGCACAGTGGCGCGCTTGCCTTGCTTCTCGAGCTCCTGCTCCACCAGGGCCCGGATCTCTTCGACTACCTCGCCCTCATGACCCGAAACAGGCACGAGGTCGACGATACTCCGATCGCTGCCAGCGAGTCCACGGCCGGCGCTGGTGATAGCCTGGGTCAATGGTGCGCCCCCTGATTCTGCTCAGCAATGACGACGGCTATCGAGCCAATGGCATCAACGCCCTGCGCCAGGCCTTGAGCGAGTTTGCAGAGGTCGTGGTGTGCGCGCCCGAAATCGAACAGAGCGCGACCAGCCATGCGCTCAGCGTGCACCGCGCGTTACGCTTATTCGAGCCCGCTCCAGGCGTGTACTCGATCGACGGCACCCCGGCGGATTGCGTGTACGTCGCGCTTCACGGCAAGACACGGCTCTTGCCGCGCTGGCCAGACATGGTCTTGTCGGGCGTGAACCACGGCGTGAACTTGGGCGACGACGTCTTCTACAGCGGTACAGTCGCCGCCGCGCGCGAGGCCGCGCTCAAGGGCATCCCATCGCTCGCAGTCTCGACACCGTTCGACGCGGACATGGATGCCGCGGCGGCGTTGGCGCGGCGCGTGGCCCAGGCGGTTCTGCTCCGGCCGGTGACCGCACCGCTGCTGCTCAACCTGAATGTCCCAAAAGGCTACACGGAGCTCCGCGCGACACGACTGGGCCGGCGCATCTACCACGACGAGGTCGACTTCCGCCGCGATCCGCGCGATCGTGAGTATTTATGGCTGGGCGGACCGAGCGCCGACCACACCGGCCTGCCCGGGTCCGACACGGAGGCCTTCGACGCTGGCATCGCGAGCATCACGCCGCTCTCACTCGATCTATGGGCCCGCGAAGCCGGGGATATCGTCGGGCGTATCCTGGGCGACCTCGTCTGACCGGCGGCAACGGCGCGTTGCCGCGCGCTCGCGATTTGTGAGTTTTGCCGTCGCCGACTAGCATGTGGGCGATGGCGGTCAGAAAAGGCACGTTCGCAAAACCGAACAAGCCGGTCCCGGCTCGCTCGCAGCCAACTCCACGCGGCGTCGAGCTCAAGAAGGCGCCGGAACCGCCGTCCGGCAAGATCGCGCGTGTCGACACCGGCCTCGTGCTCGATTCGCAAGCCTATGTGCGCTCGCTGATCCGCGAGGTGAAAGACTTCCCGCAGCGCGGCGTGCTGTTCCGGGACATTACTCCGTTGCTGGCGGATCCGCGCGGCTTCCACATCGTGCTCGACACGATCGCGCATCGCTTCGTCGGCGAGCAGGTCGACGCGGTTGTGGGCGTGGAATCGCGCGGTTTTATTTTTGGTGGGGCGCTCGCGGCTCGCCTCAATACCAGCTTTGTTCCCGTGCGCCGCCCTGGAAAGTTGCCGCGCGGCACGGACAAGGTCAGCTATTCGCTCGAATACGGCGAGAGCGAGCTGGAGATGCACAGAGACGCGCTGCGCGAAGGCGCGCAAGTGCTGGTCGTCGACGACTTGCTCGCCACGGGCAGTACAGCCGCGGCCGCGGGTGAGCTGGTCGATCGCCAGGGCGCATTCGTGATCGCCTATGTGTTCGTGATCGAGCTCGGCTCGCTCGGCGGACGCGAGCGCCTGGCACCCGCGCCCTGCCTGTCGATCGTCCGTTACGAGTGACCCGCCAAAGCGAGCGACTCGCGGGTGATCGCGAGTCGTGCAAAGCGCGACATACACTCTTGATCCCGGGTGACGCGCCCTGAGCGCTCGCTATAGCACGCGCGCGGGGAAGGCCATGACGTCGGCCAGCTCGCGCGCGCCGGTCGCCAGCATCAGCAAGCGATCGAAACCAAGCGCGTTGCCCCCGGCGCGCGGCATACCGCTCTTGAGCGCGGCCAAGAAGCGCTCGTCAGTCGGGTAAACGGGGCGCCCAACGCTCGCTCGACGCGCGCTGTCGTGCTCGAAGCGGGCGCGTTGCTCGGCAGCGTCAGTGAGCTCGTCGAAGCCATTGCACAGCTCGACCCCGGCCACATACAGCTCGAAGCGCTCGGCGACGCTCGAATCCTGCGCGGAAAGTCGCGCTAAAGCAGCCTGATTCGCCGGGTACTTCCAGAGAAACAGCGGCCGAGCTTCACGCGCCAGGCCGGGTTCGACGTGCGCCACGAACAGCTCGAAGTAGCGAGCTTCATCGCTGAGCGATAGATCGACGGCGTCCGCGATGCCGGCGTACTCTTGGAACGCCTCGCGCACGGTGACGCGCGAAAAAGGCAGCGCCAAGTCGTAGGCCTGGCCGCTCGAACCGAACAGCTTGGCCTCGCCGGAGACGCTGAGCGCGACCTCGCGCAACAAGTGCTCGGTGTCCGCGAGGACCTCTTCCAGGCCCGCGAACGCGCGATACCACTCTAGCATGCAGAACTCGGGCTCATGGATCCGGCCGAGCTCGCCCTGGCGGCTGGCACGCGCGAGCTGAAAAATGCGGGGGAGGCCCGCCGAAAGCAGGCGTTTCATGTGCAGCTCCGGTGAGCTGATCAGATACGCGCCCGAGGCGGGGATAGCGTCCAAGTGCAGGTCCACCCCGGGTGCCGGCACACGCAGAGGTGTTTCGACTTCCAGAAACCGTTCGCGGGCGAAGTAGCTGCGCACCGCGCCGAGCGCACGCGATCGTGCTTGCAGATGGGTCGCCACGCCACGCCAGGCCAGGCGGGCCCAGTCGCCGTCGCCGCGCGGCTCGGAATAGTGCGCGCGATCTATCAGCTCGGCATCTATCAGCGCGCGGCCGTCGTAGCGGCCCTCGACGACCACGAGCTCGCCCGCGGAGAGCGTCGCGCCGCCGAGCAGAGCGACGCGTACACTAGCCAGAGCATCCGAGAGCTGGCACTCATCGGCTGACGCCGCGCTGATGCGCCCCGCGACGCGCAGCCGCTCTCCGACACGCTCCGCGCTCAGATCACTCGGCGAAAGCGGGGTCACGGTTCACCCGCCGCGGAATGCGCGTAGCGCGAAGGCCGAGATCTCCGACCCCATCCAAGGCGCCATTAAGGCCAGCACCACGGCGACCACCAGCAGGCGCGGCAAATGCGCCAAGGTCGCATCTTGCACTTGCGTCGCGGCTTGCAGCACCGCGACGAGTAACCCAACCAACGCGGCGATCGCTACCACTGGCAGTGACACGGCTACCGCGAGCAGCAGTGCTTCTTGGCCCAGGGCAGCGAGTGCTGACCCGGACGGCACGTCAGTTGCCCCCGGCGCCCGCGAGCTCGGTGGTTGCGCCGGCTTGGCCCGCTGCTGCCGAGCCAGAGCCAGCCGTACTCGACGACCCAGCCGTACTCGACGCACCGGCGGAGCCAGTTGCGTTGACTCCGCTGCTCATGAGGCAACGCGAGTCGGTCACGTGATGATCGGTATAACAACAGCGGCCGAAAGTCGTGCCATCGCTCAACGGGAACGCAGTACAGGTCAAGCCCGCTCCGCAGTCATCGTTGTTCGTGACTGTGCCGTTTGGGTCTCCACAACGCTCCCCTTCGCCCTCATTGGAGCAACCAGGGATGACGCTGAACACGAACAGCGCGGGAACGAGGGCGGCCAGGGCCAGGCGGCGAGCAGTAAAGGGGCGCATTGCTGCGGGCTTCCTACCAGGGCTTGCTCCGCCTGTCACCTGAGCGGCTGGGCATATCTCAAACTGCAGCCACGCCCGCCGATTTCTGGTTTTGGCGTCGTTTTCACCCCTTCGGGTACCACGAAGCGTGGCGCTCGCGCTCCGCTGCTCATGTACAGGAGTACACTCCGCTGCGGTGCTCGCGAAAGCCTACCCCTTCGGGTATCACGGGGCGCGTTCGCCAAAACGCAGAACTTGGCGGGCGGTGTTCGGTAAGAGTCTGGCCACGGCGCGAGAGCGACCGCAATCACTGCCGGCGGCGGTCCTTATTTTCGACCGCGGCGGCGAACAGGCGCAGGTAAGAGAAGGCGCTCAGGATCGAGAAAATCAGCGAAATGTAGACCAAGGCGCGGCCGACATAGACTAGGTCCACGTTGCCCATGTCGAGGGGGCCAATGCTCAGGTGGTAGGGGTAACCGAGGATCAACGCCAGGATGCCGACCATCTGCAGAGCGGTCTTGCTCTTGCCGTCGTCACCCGCCGCGATCACCACGCCTTCACTGCTGGCGATACTGCGCAGGCTGGTCACCGAGATCTCGCGGGCGAGCAGTAGCACGACCGCCCACTCGGGGATGCGCCCCATGGGCACCATGTACACGAGCACAGCCATGACCAAGAGCTTGTCGGCCAGCGGATCCAAGAACTTACCGAGCACGCTGACGACGTTCATGCGCCGCGCCAGGTAACCGTCCAGCAGATCAGTGATCGCCGCCGCGGAATAAACCAAGGCGGCCCACACGCAATCTTTCGGCGAGCCCCGACCGAGCAACATAATGACGAGCGGGATCACCGCGACGCGCGCCATGGTCAGCAGGTTGGGGACGTTGAACGCGTCCTCGCTCAGTGAACGACGGCGGCGTTTGCGCTCGCTCAAGGGCAAGCGATTGGGACGTTTGGAGAGGGTACCGGCGCGCGCCATGTCAGCCGAGATCGACTAGCACCGAACCGCTGCCGGAAAAGGCCACGAAGCCAGGTGTTCTCAAAGGCGCCAATTCGAGGTCCAGCGGGTGACCGAGCAGCCGTCCGATCCAGCCCACGACGTGGTCCGCACGCACGGCCAGCTTTTGATTCTCGGTGACCTCGAGCACACGCGGGGGTTTCCGGCTCTCGATCAAGACGGTGCCGCGACCGGTGATCTGCACCATTGAAATCGGCTCGCCGCCGCCGCTCGGCAGGCGCCCGTTCTCGTGCCGCGCGCTGCCGGCAAAGGCAACCAAGCAGCTTTCCCGCACGTAAACGAAGGTATCACTGAGCTCCAATGCGGACAGCTCGCGCTCTGGCGCCGCGCCGACCAGGATTTGCCCAACGCCGTTGAGCTGGACCCAGGGCGAGCCCGGACCGCCGAGCGGCTCGGGCAGCTCACGACCGCGCATGCGGCGGGTGATTGGCGTGTTGGTGAACGCAGCTCCACGGGCCAAGAGCCCGCGGACTGCGTCACTCCGGACGGCCCAGCTCTCGCTCACCTCAATCAACGCCGAGCGGCGGGAGGGGGCGACGACCGGCGGCTCCGACTTCACGTCTGCGCTCTGGAACGCTTTGGGCGACTCGGCTTGGGCTCCAGGGATGATCGAAGTGCGACTCAATTCTGCCGGTTCCGGGATGGCCGGCACGGCGGGGCCCAAGCGACCGGCGAGCGACATGCGGCGCG
>DATCFJ010000175.1:0-3673 GCA_036509605.1 Polyangiaceae bacterium
TGTCCTGGCTACCACGCCCATCCGCGCGCTACGCAGCCGCGCGGTAGTCATGGTGAAGGCCTCCAAGCACCGGAATAGTGACGACACCCGTAAGATCGGTCGGCCCCTTGATCACTCGTGCAGTCGGCACGCGCTGTCCGATCCCTTGGTGCGGCCGCGCGACGTTGAAATAGTTGAAGCAGTACTCCTTCAGCACGTGCTCGAGATGCCGCTCGCCGCGGATGATGATGTGATCGAGGCACTCGCGTCTGACGCTGCCGAGAAACCGCTCGCAAACGGAGTTCATGAGCGGAGCTTGAACGGCTGTCCGAAGAACGCGGACACCGGCACCGGTGGCGACGCGGTCGAAGTCAGCGCCGAACTTGCCGTCGTTGTCGCGAATGATGAGCTGGGGTCCGGCGCCGAAGGGCGTGGCCTCACGGAGCTGCTGCGCCGTCCACTGCGCGGTCGGGTGCCGCGTGACGCCGACGTGCACGACGCGCTTGGTGTTGATGTCGACGATGAAGAACGCGAAGATTGGCCGAGACCAAACGCCGTACACCTGCAAAAAGTCGCACGCCCAAACCGTGTGATTGCGCAAGAACGTGTGCCAACTCTGCCCGCGCGGCGGCAACGGCCGACGGCTTGCTCGCATGTGCCGTTGGATCGTGCGTTTCGCGACGTGAATCCCAAGCTTGAGGAGCTCGCCGCGAATACGCTCGGCACCCCATAGTCGATTCTCTGTGGCCATGCGTCGAATGAGCTCGACGACGTCCGGCGACACGCGAGGACCCGGCGGCTTCGTCGGCTGGGACTTCCAGCGCCAGAGCAAGCGAAACCCTTCGCGATGCCAGCGAAGCACGGTCTCGGGCTTCACGAGCAGCAGCGCGTCGCGCCATCTTGGAAGCGCCGCTACAAGGAGCGTGATCAGAGTGCGTTCGTAGCGGTGGAAGACCGGTCGCTTCACTTTCCGTGCCGCCACAATGAGCTCTTGGCGCAGAAGGACGTTCTCGGTCAGCATCTCGGACCGGGAGCGCAACATGTCAGTCGCGAGGCCACCGACGATCGAGCACGGTCGTGGACGCAGCGCTTCGCGGGTAGCCTTCGCAACGCCCGCGAAGACCGTCCGCAATTTGGCGAGGACACCAGCGGGCACGAGACCGATCTGCGCCGAGACGAGCTACATTTCAAGCCCTTGCTGTGAGTGAAATCTTCAACGATCCTGTGCCGGAGGAGCGTGATAGCCACGACAGGCGTCCCAACGCCCCCGGCGTTGCTGCCCCAGCACACGATGGCGCCCGAGCGCTGAACGCCGCATGCGTGCGCTGGCGTGACGACAAAGTCGGAGTCACTCGCCGAGATCTGTGTAAAAGTGCCTGCGGGTGACGCGATGCCTCCGATGTTCTGATCGCCCCAGCACGTTACCGAGCCGTCTGTGCCGATTGCGCAGTTGTAATAGTCGCCGCCCGCTATCGACGAGAAGCTGCCGGCGGGCGGCACCGACTGCCCGTAGTAGTTGTTTCCCCGCACGCTTGACATTCACCCACAGCGAGCTGCGCGACGACGCCCGGCGGTCCGCCAGCGGGCGTCGTCTGCGAGGAGTCGGCAAGCTCAGGGCCGTCGTCGCCGGTGCTTCCGTCGGTGACGCTTCCGTTGTTGGTGATGCCTCCGTCGGGTGATCCAGCCGCCGGGTCCGGGCCCGCGTCGCTGGCAGCGGCCCTCGTCGGTCCGCACCCTGAGAGGAGCAGCACCACCGCGATGGCCTCAAATCGAGTCATACTTACCTACTCTTGCCATGTGCGCGCGGTCCGAACTTGATCGTGGACGGCTAGCGTCCCACCCGCGTTTCCCAATTATACGGGCCGGCGCGCTGCGTGCCAATCCGCTCGCCCTTATGGGCGTTACGCACCCGTTCGTCGATCCGTGCCAGCGCCGCCCGCTTCGTCGACGGCGCAGCACGAGAGATTGGACCTAAGCGAGCGTCACCTAGAGCAGGTGCTTGAGGAATACTGCTTCAGTTACTTCAGCAGGACTTGCGCGGCCCCACGAATGGTCGTACGGGACCCAATACATGGGAGCCCAAGTAATACGCCACCGAGAAACTCCGAGAAAACCGCCAGTCTCCCCGGCCTCGGCCCAGAACGGGGACGTTCGGGAGGTGTTGAACGCGCTGCGGCGCATCGTGCGCTCGTTGCGGGTCTCTTCGCGTACGGCCGAGCAGCGGGTAGGTCTGTCCGGCGCGCAGTTGTTCGTGCTGCAGTGCTTGGCGCGTCAGAGCCCGTGCTCGGTCAACGAGCTCGCGGCTCGCACCGCAACCGACCAAAGCTCGGTGTCGGTCGTGGTGAGCCGCTTGGTCGCGCGTGGACACGTGCGGCGCGCTGCATCCAGAGCGGACCGGCGCAGCGTCGAGCTGACGCTCACCAAGTCGGGCCTCGCGCTGCTGCAACGTGCGCCCGAAGCCGCTCAGGATAGGCTGCTCCTCGCACTCACCAAGCTACCGAAGACCGAGCTGAAAGCGCTCTCCCGCTCGCTGGTCAAAGTCGTCGAGCTTGCCGACGTCTCCCAAGAATCGCCTAGCTTGTTCTTCGAAGAAGGCCCAGCGCTGGTTGGCGCGAAGGGGCGCACGTCACGTGTCTGAGCTCGGCGAGCCCGCTCCGATTTCAAAGACCGGTCTCTTGCCTGTTTCGCCTTCGATAGGTGACGCGCTCGCTTCGGCGCGCGTGCCCCGGGTTACGGCAGTGGTCGGTCCGCGTGTGTTATTCATCAGCGCGCTGGCGGTGGGCGTCGCGTTCGTGGCCGGCATGGTGGCGCGCGTGTTGATCGCCATGATCGCATTCGTGACGAACGCGGCCTTCTTGCAGCGCGTTTCGCTGCAGCCGGCCGCTCCGTACCAGCATCACTTGGGCTTGCTCGTGATTTTCGTTCCGGCGCTCGGCGGCGTAATCGTCGGCTTCATGGCCCGCTACGGCTCGAAAGCCATTCGCGGTCACGGCATCCCCGAAGCCATGGAGCAGGTGCTCACCAACGAGAGCCGCATTCCGCCTCGGCTCACGTTTCTGAAGCCACTGTCTGCGGCTATCGCCATCGGTACCGGCGGCCCGTTTGGCGCGGAAGGGCCGATCATCGCCACCGGTGGAGCTTTGGGCTCGCTCGTCGGCCAGGTTTTGAAAACGACATCCGCCGAGCGCAAGACTCTGCTCGCCGCCGGTGCTGCCGCAGGCATGGCAGCGACGTTCGGCAGTCCGGTGTCCGCAGTGCTGCTCGCCGTCGAGCTTTTGTTGTTCGAGTTTCGCTCGCGGTCGATCATCCCGGTTGCCTTAGCCAGCGCGACGGCAGCCGGCGTGCGCATGGCGTTGGTCGGCTCGGCGCCCGTGTTTGCCATGCCACAGCTCAGTCAACCGAGCGGTGCCGCGCTGGCTTTTTATGTTTTGCTCGGCGCGGCGATTGGCGTCGTTGCAACCGGCGTTACGCGCGCCGTGTATGCCATCGAGGACGGCTTCGAAAAGCTACCCATTCATTGGATGTGGTGGCCGGCAATCGGTGGCCTCGCGGTCGGCGGCGTTGGTTATTTCGCGCCGCGCACGATGGGCGTCGGTTACGACAACATCGAGCGCGTGCTGACCGGCTCACTCGCGGGTCAAGCGCTGGTCGTGCTCTTCGTGCTCAAGTTCGTGTCTTGGTCGGTCTCGCTCGG
>DATCFJ010000176.1:0-2515 GCA_036509605.1 Polyangiaceae bacterium
CGAAAGCACGACGCCCGAAGGTACCAGCGCGAACAGCACGAGCATGCCGGCGAACCGCCCAAGCCGGCGATGCCAGGCCGCTCGCCGTTGCAGCGCGCGCGTCATGAGCGCGAGGCAGAGCGGGAACGAAAGTGACGCGGCCGC
This sequence comes from Polyangiaceae bacterium, assembly GCA_036509605.1. GTDB lineage: Bacteria > Myxococcota_A > Polyangia > Polyangiales > Polyangiaceae > PMG-095. The sequence goes on from DATCFJ010000176.1 coordinate 145, forward strand.
GACGTGAACCCGGAGTGACGTAAGCCACAGGGTCTCGAAGCGCACCGGCAGCTTCTCGATCACGAAGGGCGGCAGCGTGTCGAAGTCGAAATACGCAAGGCTAGCCGCTGTAATCAGCGCCGAGCCGGCGAGCATCACGACCAAGAAGGATCGCTGCAGAAGACGGGCGAAGAGCCGCGACACGCCTGCTTGGACGCGCGAGGCGAACAAAAGATTTGGTCCTGGCGAGCGCGGCATTCACGAAGGACCATCTCCGCGAGGCCCCGTCGTGTGACAAAGCAAACCCCGCCGCCGTCGTTTTGTTCGATTCGGGGCCCGAGCCCCCGCAGCGTCAGACGTTGAAGCGGAAGTGGATCACGTCGCCGTCGCGCACAATGTAGTCACGGCCTTCAATGCCCAACTTGCCGGCTTCACGGCACTTGGCTTCGCTGCCGAGCGCGACCAAATCTTCCCACCAGATGACCTCGGCTTTGATGAAGCCGCGCTCGAAGTCAGTGTGAATCGCGCCAGCGGCTTGCGGCGCCGTCGAGCCCTTGAGCACCGTCCAAGCGCGGCTCTCTTGCTTCCCCGCCGTCAAATACGTGATCAAACCCAAGAGCTCGTAGCCCGTCCGGATCACCGAATTCAGCCCCGGCTCCTTGAGCCCCACGCTCTCCAAGAACTCCGGGCGATCTGCCGGCTCTAGCTCGGCAATTTGAGCTTCGAGCTGCGCGCAGATTGGCACCACGAGCGCGCCCTCCTCCTTGGCGAACGACACGAGCGCTTGGTAGTGCTTGTTGCCCGCGAGATCGCTGAGTGAATTCTCGTCGACATTGCCGACGTAGAACATGCGCTTGCTGGTCAGCAGCTGCATGTCACGCAAGATGTCCTTCTCCTTCTCGTCGATCGTCAGCGAGCGTGCCGGCTTGCCCTGATCCAGATGCGCGGTCAGGCGCTCGCACAGCGGGACGGCGAGCTTCTCGGTCGCGTCCCCGCCCTTGCTCTGCTTCCGTGCGCGGTCCAGCCGCTTGCTGGCGGTGTCCAGATCCTTCAGGCACAGCTCGGTCTGAATCGTGCCGATATCGGCGACCGGGTCGACCTTGTTCTCGACGTGGACCACGTTCTCGTCTTCGAAGCAGCGCACGACGTGGGCGACCGCGTCGACCTCGCGAATGTGAGACAAGAACTGATTGCCCAGGCCTTCACCTTTCGAAGCGCCGCGTACCAAACCTGCGATGTCGACGAAGCGGATGCTGGTCGGCACCTCTCGCTCGGAGCCGTACACCTTGGCCAACGCGCCGATACGCGGGTCCGGCACCGCGACGATGCCGACGTTCGGTTCGATCGTGCAGAACGGGAAATTCGCCGCCTCCGCCTTCGCGTTCGACAGCGAGTTGAACAAAGTGCTCTTGCCCACATTGGGCAGACCGACAATTCCGCAAGAAAAACCCATCGCGGGGCTTCTTTAGTGTCGACAACCCCAAGTTGCAAACCCTGACGCCCGAGGCGCACCCGGATCGCGACTTACTGCGGCAGCCCCTGCGCTGACGCCGCTGCAAAATCCTCGAGCGGAATCCGGTCTGCGACGTCGTAAAGGGCGTCTCCGTCCCCACCGAAAAAACCACAGACGCCGTCTTCCAGGCGAAAGATCAAGCCACCGCGCAGTGCTCCGGTGCTGTTGCACCACGGGCAGCGCACTCCATCCTCGGACAACACGGTGCAACTGGCCGGCGCTGGAGCGCCCGACGGCGTGACGCAGACCGGTGTCTGACACTCGGCGTCGCCGAACGCGCTCATGAGCTGCGGCAGGCAGCGCCCTTGGCCGCCACTGAGATCGAAGATCGTGCAGTCTTCGTTCCGCTCAGTGTCGCGTAGCAGCGGCTTCGGCACACGGGTTGCAAGCGGGTGCCCGCGCTGAATTCAGCTGCGGCTGGCCTGGGTGCTGGTGCTTGGCCGTGCCCGGGCACGCGACCGCTAGCGAACAGCCTAGCCCCACCCACCGGCCGAGCCACAGCTTCATTCCGCGTACGATAGCAGCACCGGATCCTGGCGCCAGGGCAGCCCGAATCGGACTAGCGTGCGCTCAGTGATCTCCATCGCAGACGTCGCGGCGCAGCCGTTCGATATCGAGTTGAGCGAGCCCTTCGGGATTGCGACCGGGGCACAGCGCGTGGCGAACAACGTGTTGGTCACAGTGACGCTTTCGGACGGCACCGTCGGCACCGGCGAGGCCGCGCCCTTCCCCGCGGTGAACGGCGAGACACAGAGCGCCGTGCTGGGCGCGCTCAGGGCCGCTCACTCGTCTTTCGTCGGCATCGACGCCTTGCGCTGGCGACCGGCCGTCGTCGTCGCAGAGCTTGCGTTACGCGGCACGCCAACGGCACTGGCCGCG
>DATCFJ010000177.1:0-5492 GCA_036509605.1 Polyangiaceae bacterium
CGCGGTCTCCCGGGAGCCGGTTTTCGATGCGGATTGGCGATTCTTCGGCCTCCGCCGTGCCGATGCCGTGTTGCCGAACCGCCACCGCTGCCTCGCGGTCACTGCAACCATCGAGTAGCACCGTGCTAATGGCCAATGCCTTTAGGATCGAGCGCCGATCGATGCGCTCTTTCCCCCGCCCAGCCCCAGCGCCCCCGCTGTCATGTGTCGCCATGTGTTGGTCGGCTACGAATAGCTGACGCAACAAGCTCGTCCAGTACCAAAAAGGGCCGGTGTGCTTGGCGCAAAAGGCGCCGCGTCCACGCTTTGCTTGCGCATAACGGAGAGCGGGGGTCTCGCCAATCAGCCGTGTTGGATAAACACAGTCACAGCGTGATGAGCACGGCGCTCGAGTGCGCTTTGACGCTTCGCGTTCTCAGCGATGTCACGCGAATGACGCAACGCGTGCTACGCGACTTCCAGCACGCGACCGATGCTCGGCAGCGGAGCGCTGGCGTTCCAGACGCGAAGCCCGAAGCAACGTGGGTTAGCATTCGGTTGGCCGCGCACGTCTTCGTGGGGGATGTGCTCGAGCACGACGAACACTTGCCCGGTGTCTGCGTCGCGCACGAAGGAAGCGTCTTCCGCGGTGTCGCCGGAGCACACCATCACATTACAGTCCTCGAGCAGGTGCCCTTCGACGCGAATCTTCGCCATGGCCAACATGTACTCGGTGCTAAGCCGAAGGCGCAACTTATCGCGGCAGATGTGTCCTACATTGTGGCTCGCTCAGGCGATTGTTTCCGGAACACTACGCCAAAAAGAGCTACAAACGCCTGCCCCCAAGCCGGGTTATGATGCTTTGGTGGTTAGCTTGTCGCCTGCGCACCCTCAAAACCCATACGCCTCCGAGTCGTATCTCCATCAGCTGCTACACAAGGCGAAAGCGGCAGGCGCTCGTGACGTGCACTTGAAGGTCGGGCAACCGCCAGGCGCGCGGGTACGCGGCGCGCTGGTATTTTTCCGAGTCGACAAGATCCGGCCGGAGGACACGGAGGCCGTGGTGCGGCACCTAATCCGCGATCCGGCGATCTTGCAGAATTTGGGGGCGCTCCGCGAGTACGACACCTCGTACGAGGTGCACGGTCTGGGCCGCTTCCGCGTCAATGTGTACCGCCAGCGCGCCACGTTGGCGGTCGTGATGCGCGTCATCCCGCACGAAGTCCCGAGCTTGGAGAAGCTCGGCGCGCCGCCCGCGTGTCGGATCTTGGCCGAGAAGGATCGCGGGCTCGTGCTGTGCGTGGGGGCAGCGGGTAACGGAAAGACGAGCACGCTGGCCGCGATGCTCGACTACATGAACCACAACACTCAGCGGCACATCGTCACCATCGAAGATCCGATCGAGTACATTTACACGGACGACAAGTGCTCGATGAGCCAACGCGAGATCGGCTACGACACACAGAGCTTCGCTAGCGCCTTACGCGCGGCGCTGCGCCAAGATCCGGACGTGATTCAGGTGGGCGAGATCCGCGATGCGGAGACCATGGAGATCGCGTTGAAGGCGGCGGAGACGGGCCACCTCGTGCTGTCCACGCTGCACACGCCCGACGTGTCGCGCACCATGAATCGCATCATCGCGCTCAGCGACGGAAACACCGAAGATCTGCGCGAGCGCTTGGGTGATTCTCTGCAGGGCATCGTCGCGCAGCGTTTGCTGCCACGCGCGGACGGTCAAGGCATGGCGCTGGCCGCTGAGGTGCTCGTTTCCACCGGTTCCGTGCGTGAAACCATCAAGCGACCGCTGGGCAATCCGCCGCTCAAGGAGCTGATGGAGGGCGGGCAATCGATGTACGGCATGCAAACCTTCGAGTCGCACATCAAGGCGTTGGTTCGAGACGGCATCGTCGATCGCGAGGTCGGGCGTGCTGCGATGGGCTTTTAGCGTCTGACGCGCTGCGAAAAGCTCGAAAATTACGCTGAATCTAGACGGGGCAGCCGGTTCCCGCTAAGACCGCAGAGGCATGTCCGAACAGACCACGCGCCTCCGTCACGACTGGACCCTGAAAGAGATCCGAGCGCTTCACGATTTGCCGCTGTTCGAACTCGTGGATCAGGCGCGCGCTGTGCACCTTTCGTTTCATCAGAAGGAGAAGGTGCAGCTGTGCACGCTCCTCAGCGTGAAGACCGGCGGTTGCCCTGAGGATTGCGCGTACTGCCCGCAGTCCTCCCACCATGAGACCTCCGTCAAAGGCGAGGCCATGCTCAAGCTGGACGAAGTGATGAGCGCGGCACGAGCAGCCAAGGAGCACGGCGCGACGCGCTTTTGTATGGGCGCCGCCTGGCGAGAGGTGAAGGACGGCCCGGCTTTCGACCGCGTGCTGGATATGGTGCGCGGCGTGAAAGGCCTCGGCCTCGAAGCCTGTGTGACGCTCGGCATGTTGAACGAGGGCCAAGCCGCGAAGCTCAAAGAAGCTGGCCTGGACGCGTACAATCACAATTTGGATACCTCGCGCGAGAACTACAAGTCGATTATCTCGACGCGCACCTACGACGATCGCTTGAAGACGTTGAAGAACGTGCGCAACGCCGGCATCACCGTGTGCTCGGGCGGCATCATCGGTATGGGTGAGAGCATCGATGATCGTTGCGCCATGTTGCTGGAGCTGGCGCAGCTCGAGCCGCACCCCGAAAGCGTCCCGGTCAACGCGCTCGTACGCGTGGAAGGCACGCCGCTCGCGGCGCTGCCGCCGATCGATCCGCTGGAGCTGGTGCGCATGGTCGCTACGGCGCGCATCACGATGCCGCGCTCCAAAGTCCGGCTCAGCGCGGGTCGCACGGATTTGCCGCGCGAAGCGCAGCTTTTTTGCCTTTATGCCGGCGCGAACAGCATCTTCTACGGCGACAAGCTGCTTACCACGCCGAACCCAGACACCGACGCCGACGTGGACCTGATCCGCGCTGCGGGCCTCAGTGCGGAAGCACCCGCGCCGAGCGCTGTTTAGGCTCGCTTAACGAGCGTGCGTGCTCTGCCGCGCCCGAGCCAGGCGCACAAGCCGAGCCCGAACGCCCACAGGCCGAGCGTGCGCTGCTGGGGCGCGGCCGCGCCGATGGCGGCCGTGCAGCAACCCTTCTGCGGCGTGCCGCACTCACCCGAAAAGCCGTGGCGCGGCGTGTAGCTGTCGGTTGACGGCATGCGGTCGGGCGGCAGGGACGCGCAGATCGCCAGCTCGTCGTCGGTGTCGAGCGTTGACATGCCGACCATGTAGCTCGCGAACATTGTGGCTTGTTCGACTGAGCTGTGCGAAAGGCCGAGAAAGTGACCCGTTTCGTGGGTCAACACGGCAGTCAGGTCGTCCTCGCGACCAGACGCGGCGCCCACTGAAAAGTCGTCCAAGTTCGAGTTGATCTCGATGTTCGCGTCGTAGATCTCGCCCGTGTCGCCGTTGAAGAACACGGTCGTCAACGCCAGGGTGTCGGCACCCGAGCTTGCGGAGTACGGCCAGGGACTGTCGTGGAACGTGATCACGTTCGCGTTCGGCTCGATTTTATTATACTCGGGCTTGGCGCAGTCGATCTGCCCCAGATCTTTGAGACGGATGCTGGGGTGCGTGCCGCTGCCGCAGTCCGCAGCCAGCCAGGTTCCGAACGCGGTGGTCGCTACCTGTTCGAGAGTGTCCGCCGTGATCGCGATTTTCGGCGTGCCGTCGGCCAAGAGCTGGCACGTGCGATCGAAAGCACTCTTCTTCACGCACGACGAGTCTTTCTGGACGTCGAAGGACACGGTCGAGCTGGCCCAATACAGGACCTTGCCGCTCATGTTGCAGCCGTCGACGACGTCACACTGCGCGGTCTTCAGATCGCAGGTGCGGGTCAGGCAATAGGCATGGCCGTGTGCTGCTACAGCCAACACGAATGCTGTAGCTGCTGCGGACGACAACGCACGCAAGCGGATCAAGGCCGTGCTCCGAGGATCAGCGCGCGAGCTTCGTCGAGCCGCGTGCCCGTGAGCTTCGCTACCGCCGAGTCCGGGCCACCGAGCAAATGCGGCATGTTGTGGCTGGCGTGCAGCCGCGGCGTGCCGCTCGCGTCGTTTGCGATCGGATAATGACCTTGGGCCATCGCGGTCACCTCGTCGATGCCGTCCGGGTTCGTGGCAATGAACACCAGGCACGCTTCGTTGAGAGCGAGATCCGCTTCGCCGTGTACTATCTCGCCCAGCTTGTCTTTGCGACCGCCCAGGGTGCGTATCCAGAGCTCGCTGTCCGACTGCGCGCCATGGATCAAGTCGTCGACGCGAAGCCGGGTGTAAGTGACGATGTGCCTCGTGTTGCCGATAGTCTCGACGGTCGCTAAACCTTCGAGCGGCAGACCCCGCACGATGCGCGTGCTGCGTGCGACGAGGTTCGGCAAGCTAATCGCGCGAGCCGTCGTAGCCGCGCCCGCCCGGGGCCACGCCACACTCGTCAGAAACGCCCCCAGTAACCCCAGGCTCTGCCGTCGATCCATGCGATTTTCAAATCTAGCACATCGCAGGCAAACGCCCGTTTTCGGGGCGGCGGGCGCTCGCTGACGCCACGATGGGCGAGGCTTCGGCTCGCGACGCGGTCAAATCCGGTCGATTTGCGGTTTACTTCATTATGCTCGGGGCTGAGCTATAACAGCGCCTCGTCCAGCTGCCGAGCCGGTACGCGCGACGCCCTCTGAAATGCCCCCAGCCACTGAAAGAGCGCCGTTGCTCGAACGCACTGCCCCCGGTCTCGTCGAAGAGCTAAAGACCTACCTCGTTCGGCATCGGGTTGCCGTGGAATCCATGATCCGACCTGGGGGCCCGGAGGCGGGGCTCGAAGCCGCGTCGCGCTATGCAAAAGCGTTCGACGGTTTGCTGTGCTCCCTGTTCAAGGCCGCCGAGAGCACGATGATCAAGGCGGGCACCTGGCAGAACGTCGGGCTGGCGGCTGTGGGCAGCTACGGCCGAAACGAGCTCGGCTACCACAGCGACTTAGATGTCCGGCTGATTTCCGCGAACAAGCCCGAGAAGGTGCGCGCTGTTGCAGAAGCGCTGCTTTACCCGCTGTGGGATGCAGGCTTGAGCATCGGCCACCAAGTCGTGATGGGCAGCGACATGTTGGATCTCGCCAAACACGACCTGCCAACCGCCACGACGCTGCTCGACTGGCGTGTCCTCACCGGCGACCGCATCAGCTCGGAGAAGATGCTGACCCGGGCCTTTGAAGGCATTTTTGGGATTGGAAACATCAAAAAGTTCCTGGATCGCCTGGAAAGCAAGGCCCACGAGCGTTCTGAGCGCTTTGGCGGCTCTGTTTATCTGCTCGAGCCCGACGTCAAAAACGGCATCGGCGGCTTGCGTGACCTCGACCTGGCGCACTGGGCTGCGCGCGCCCGCTGGCGCGTGACGGATCTGTCGGAGCTGGTGCGCATTGGCGTGCTGCTACAGCGAGAGTGGCAGCAAATCGAGGCCGCGCGCAGCCTGCTCTGGCGTGCCCGCAACC
>DATCFJ010000178.1:0-2213 GCA_036509605.1 Polyangiaceae bacterium
GCTGGTGCGGGCGGTACGGCGGGTACCGCAGGAACTGCCGGAGCCAGCGGTGGCGGCGCAGGTGGCGTAGCCGGCTGCGGTGCCACAGGCGGAAGCGCGGGAACGGGCGGAAGCGGCGGAGCCCCTGCAGCTAACTCCTTCGCTGCGGTTCGTGCGGTGTTCGATAGTCGCTGCGCCGGTTGCCACAACGGAGTCGGAGCTGCCGCGACTCGCGTCAAGCTCGATGACATCGGTTCTTGCACAACGCTCAGCAATGCTGATCTCTACGCGACCCTCACCACTGGGCTTCCCGACGGCACTCAGACATGCGGGGGCAAAACCCTGGTGGTTCCAAGCGACCTCGTGAATAGCTTCATCGTAACGAAACTGACGGTAGACAATCCTGTGTGCGGTACCGCATTTAATCGCATGCCGCTCGGCTGCACTACCACTCCGGCCAAGTGCTTGACGTCAGACGAGCTCACTACGATCGAGAACTGGATTACGGGAGGCGCGCTGCACTGAAATGAAGCTTCGCTGGCTCGCCTGCGCCGTTGCATTTACGGCGTTGGATTGGGTTGTCGCTTGTGGCTCGGACTCGAGCCCAAGCGACGCCGGCATGTCAGCCGGTGAAGCCGGTACGTCGGCAGGCGGCGTTGAAGCTGCCGCCGGCGCTGCCGTATCGACCAACGACGCGGGAGCACCCGCTGGCGGCGTGAGCTCGGCTGAGGCTGGAGAAGCAGGCCAAGGCGGCGTTGCCGGCGTCGCTGGCGCGGATACCGCTGCTCTTACCCTGCTCAGCTCCACACCCGCGCCCGACGCCGAAAACGCCTCGTTTCACGATCCGGTCGAGCTCGTCTTCTCGCGGCCTCTGGATCCGAAAACCGTCACCAGTAGCTCCGTCTCGCTCGAGATCGGCGGCAACGTCATCGCCGCGAGTGTCACGCTGTCAACGGACAGAACTACGATGCTCGTTCGCGCGGAGGTCCCGCCGATCATGCCGAGCGCCGTCACCATCCACGTGACTGATCTACTTCAAGACGACAGAGGCGACTCTTTTGCTGGTGAAACCTGGTCGTGGCGGTGGCCGCTCTGGCAATCCCTCGGCTCACCAGTAGAAGCACTGCCGAACCTGAGCTCTCCCGCGCTTGCCCTCAACGGAAGCGAGCAGCCGGTCATCGCTTGGTTGCAAGGCGTAGCCGCAGGCAACCTGCTTCACGTGAGCAGCTGGGACAAAGGCACCTGGACCCCCCTCGGCAAGGCGCTGAACAGGGACACTCAAAAGGTCGCTTCGGCGCCTTCGTTAGTTGTTGGCGCGGACGGGCTACCCGTAGTGGCCTGGAGTGAGTCAACCGGCGTCGCCGCAGGCAGCGTGCATGTCGCGCGCTGGAACGGCTCGGCGTGGTCACTGCTGGGTGATGCAGCACTCGGAGCCTCTGTCAGTGCGCCATTGCTCGTTTTGGATTCAAAATCACAACCGGTCCTCGCCTCGCAAGCCAGCGCGACCGAGCTCGACGTCCGGCGTTGGACGGGCGTAACTTGGCAAACGCTGAGCACGCCGCTTCTGCTCACCGGAGACGAGTTTCACGGTCTTGGCTTCACGTTGAGCGCTGATCTGCCCGTTGTCGCCTATTACGACACGAATCAAGACGTCAGTGCCAAGCGCTTTGACGGCACGAACTGGGTCTCACTCGCAAAAGTGGCCGATCGCGAGCGCACGACCTCGGCAGGTCGTCCAAGCATCTCAGCCGCCAGCGACGGCACCCTTTACGTGGGCTATCTCGACGGCGATCCGGTGTCGAACAACTGCTACGTGCGCAGCCTCTCGCCGGCCGCCCAGAGCTGGGTCGCGGAGGACGCCGCGCTCGACGTCGCGTTAGACAGCGAGGTCACGTCGATGGAAGTGCGCGCGACGAGCGATGGGCCGATCGCGACGTGGGACGAAACCTACGACGGTGCGACCAAGGTGTACGCGGCTCGCTTCAAGGGTTCCGCGTTCCAGTTGCTCGGGCCCGCCATCGAAAGCAACGGCCCACTAGCGACGAGCGTCGCGCTCGCGGTCGACAGCCACGGCAATCCCAACGTGCTCTATCAGGCGCCAAGCGGGCTCGGGGTCGCGCGCTACAATGGCAGCCCCGAAACGCCGTACGGTTTGACGTCGCGCGCGCCCATTGGCAGCTGCGCGATTCCGGAAGACGATACGAGCCCGTCGTTCCCGCCGACTCTAACCGAGA
>DATCFJ010000179.1:0-2526 GCA_036509605.1 Polyangiaceae bacterium
TTCTGGTCTTTTGGCGCGGTGCTGCACAACGTCCCGGTCTTCACCCAGGTCGCGGAAATAGGCGGTGTTTTCGCGGTGACGTTGGTCGTGGCCGCGGCCAATTTCGGACTCGCCGAGCTGGGCGTCGCGCGCATCGAACGGCGCGCCGTGAACGTCAGAGCGGCGCTCCCCTACCTGCTCGTGCCGGTCGTGGCCGGGCTGTACGGGCTGCTACGCATTCATCAGGTGGACCTGCGCGTCGCCGCTGCTCCGAAGGCTGAAGTCGGCTTGGTGCAGGCGAACATGAGCTTGACCGAGAAACGCACTCACCATGACGAAGGGCTGATGCGGCACTTGCGCGCCACGCGCGAGCTGACCTCGAAGCAGCATTTGGATCTCGTGATCTGGAGCGAGACTTCGGTAATGGGTGCCATGTTGGAAGAGAATGTGGCGAGCATCGTGCCACGCGCCTTCGCGGCGCGCTTGCACGTGCCGGTGTTGTTCGGAGCAGTGTTGGTGAAGCCAGTCAGCGACGCTCGCGAGTACGCCTACTTCAACTCTGCCCTGATCACGGACGCCGCCGGCGAAGTACACGGCCGCTACGACAAGCAGGAGCTCGTGCCCTTCAGCGAGCACATGCCGCTCGGTCGGGAAATCCCGAAGCTATACGAGATCTCCCCGAACTCCGGCAAATTCGACCCCGGGGAATCGAACGCGCCGCTGCCGCTCGGCGAGCACCTAATCGCGACGTTGATTTGCAACGATGACGTCGTGCCGGGGCTCGGAAACCGCGTCACGAGTAACCCCAACGTGGACCTGCTGGCGAACCTGACGAACGACGCCTGGTTCGGCGACACTACCGAGCCCTGGATTCATCTGGCGCTCGCCAAGTTTCGCGCCATCGAGCACCGCCGCTTTTTCGTGCGCTCGACCAACAGCGGGGTGAGCGCGTTCATCGACCCAGTCGGCCGCGTTTTGGCGACCACTGAAACATTCAAGGAACAAACTCTAGTCCACCAGATCGCCTGGTTGCACGGCCGCACCGTGTACGAAGCCCTCGGCGACTGGCCTTACTGGGTGCCGGGCTTGTTTGCCCTGTACGCGGCGTTCAGCGGACGCAAACGGCACAAAGAAAGCGAAGACCCCGCCGGCAACGAATGACGTGTAGCATGGCGGCATGTCGAACGTCGCTCCGCTCAGTCTGCTTTCAGCGATCGTGGTTTTGGACTCGTCGCTCGACGGCTGGTCGCTGCTCGAACCGGTGCCCGACGAGCGTCGCAGCTTTCGGCAAACCATCTTGTTCGAGCGCCCTTTTTCCGCGCCTCCGGTCGTTCAAGTCGGCGTGGTCGGCCTCGACGCCAGCAAGGACGACAATCTGCGTTTCAGTCTGCGCGCCCAGCAGATCGGCGCTGACGGCTTCACGCTGAGTGTCGAGACTTGGCTGAATACCAAGATCTGGTCGGTCGAAATCTCGTGGCTGGCGATCGGGAGTTGAACCGCTCTACGCCGCCTACCAACTCTTAGCAGCGCGAAGGGTCCCGGGACGCACGGTTGGCGCTTCGGAGTCGGAGACCGCAAAGCGCGGTTCGTCCGCGTCTTCTTCTTGAGCGTGCGAGCCAACCGGCCAGGTACCGCTGCTCTCGCCGTCGCCGGGCTCATCTAAGCCTGCCAGCTCGCGCGTTCGAGCGTCCAAATAGGGCATGCTGGGAGCGGTGGGAAACACAGGGTCTAACAGCCAGTTGCGTGTCGGTTTAGTCATTGTGGGAGCTCGCGCGAACAATCAATATGCGGCAGAGTCCGTTACGGCTCCGTGTCGCGCAGAGTTCCATTCGGCAAATTCGCCACGTTCTGAAGGGCCCGAATCAGATTTCACGACATCGTCGCTGTCGGATTCCGCCGGGTCGCGGGCTAAACTCGCGTTTTGCGCGGACTACAGCGCCTTCGCCGTGAAGCGCGGTTTGACGACCTTGTTAATATACTCACCTACCGAGGGCGCTTGAAGCAGCAGGCGGTAGGCCGCGATGGGCACCTGCTCGTAGCGGTAGACGCGCCCGTTGTGAAACTCGACCTCCAGCTCGAAGCGCTCCGAGTCGTAGCCCACGGAGGCCACGCTCTTCGACTCGACGCGGGTGCGTTCCATGCGTGGCCGAGCCTAGTGCACCGCATGTGATGTACCATCAACAATCGCTGCGCGATTGTCCGCTTCGCGGCATGCGGTGCCCCAGGCTGTCTCGCTGGGGCTTTCGCCCCGGAACCCCTCGCCTGCTGCGCAGGCTGCTAGTGCAGCGCCGCCGCAAAATACTGAACTTCAACTCACTTGCGCTGCTCTAGCTCGCGGACGCGGTAATCGGTAGTCGCTGCGCGGGGTCGTAGAAATAACGCTCGCTGATGATCTGCTCCCCGCGCCAGACTTGATACGCGATCTCGTCCATGCGCAGGCGTTCACCGCCCACAGTCGTCATCTCGAAACAATAGTTGATAGCGACGCGATCACCGTCCACCAAGAACGAGACGGCCTTGGGGCCCGCGAATGGCTAAGTCGGTCGA
>DATCFJ010000180.1:0-3789 GCA_036509605.1 Polyangiaceae bacterium
CCCGCCGCGTATCGCACCGCCACCGAATGCGGTCGCGACGCACCACACGAGTGTCGATCCGAACGCACCGAAGCCGCTCGACCCCGCCGTGCTGGCCTCCGAGCCCGCCGAGATCTCCGCGCGCCATTTGCTGGTGTCGTACAAAGACGCGCTGCGAGCCGCGCCAGGCATCGGACGCAGCAAGGCCGAAGCGCGCGCACGCGCGGAAGAAGCGCAGAAGCGCGCGGCTGCCGGCGAAGATTTCGTGGCTCTGGTCAAGCAGTACTCGGACGAGCCCGGCGCAGGCGATCGCGGCGGGGATTTGGGCAAATTCGACCGTCAGTCGATGGTGCCCGCATTCGCCAACGCCGCCTTCGCGCTCAAAGTGCACGAAGTGTCACAGGTCGTGGAAACCCAATTCGGCTTTCACGTCATCTTGCGCACGGAGTAAGCGCGAGCTCTGCCGACGCTAGCGAATCAGGTGCTTCGCGATGACCATGCGTTGAACCTGGCTGGTGCCCTCGCCGATCTCGCATAGCTTCACGTCACGCAGGTGGCGTTCGATGTCGAACTCGCGCGTGTAGCCGTAGCCGCCGTGGATCTGCATCGAGTTGTTGCAGACACGCGTCGCGGCTTCGCTCGCGTACAGCTTGGCCATCGAGGCTTCAGCGGTGAAGCGGCGGCCGTTGTCGGCGAGCCAGGCAGCGCGATGAATCAAGAGCTCGGCCGCGTCGAGCTCTGTCTTGCCGTCGGCCAAGAGCCACTGGATGGCTTGAAATTCCACGATACTCTTGCCGAAGGCTTGGCGATCTTTGGCGTAGCTGACGGCCATGCTGAGCGCGCCGCGTCCAAGCCCGAGTGCCATGGCCGCAATCGAGACGCGCCCACCGTCCAAAATGCGCATCGTGTCCAGAAAGCCCTGATCGACCTCGCCCAAGCGTTGCGCGTCCGAAACGCGCACGTTTTCCAGGCTAACTTCGACGGTGTCGCTCGAGCGACAGCCGTACTTCTCGAGCTTCTTGCTCGCGGAGTAGCCGGCCGTCGTGGTCTCGACGATGAACGCCGTGATGCCGTGCTGCGCGGGCACGCTCTTGTTGGTGCGCGCTAGCACGACGCAAAAGCCGGCGACGGAGCCCTGCGTGATGAACATCTTCGTGCCATTGATCAGCCAGTCGTCGCCGTCACGCACGGCGGTCGTCTGGAGGCCGGCACTGTCTGATCCGGAGCCGGGCTCGGTCAGCGCCCAGGCGGCGAGCCATTCCCCCGAGCTGGCGCGCGTCAGATACTTCTGTTTCTGTGCTTCGTTGCCGAAGCGCAGCACATGCCCGGTGCCGAGCCCGTTGTGGCTGGCGACCGTGAGCGCCAGCGAGCCGTCCACGCGCGCGCACTCTTCGACGCACACCGCATACGCCAGCATGTCCATTCCAGCACCGCCGTAGGCTTCTGGGATGCGAATGCCGAGCAGACCGAGCTCGGCCAGCCCTTGGACAATCTCTCGCGGAAAGCGCTGCTCCTGGTCCCAACGCTTGGCGTGCGGCTTGACCTCACGTTCGCAAAACTCGCGCACGGCGGCGCGCAATATCTGGTGTTGTTCGGGAAGTTCGAAATCCACGGGGGTAACTAAGTGTAGCCCCAGCGCGAGCGCTTGGCGCGCTCGGCCGTCACTTCACGGTCGCTTGCGCCAAGACACTCTTCACGCGCTCGAGCTTCTTCGGCTCGGGAATGCGCGCCGCTTGGCTGTCGGGCTTGCCGCGCAGCACGAACAGCTCGTCACCTACACCGACCACTGTGCTGCCCTTTCGGCCGACGACCCAGCCGACCAACGGCAGAGTTTCCTCGTCGCGGGCTGCAAATGCGATGGCGTCGACTCCGGTGTCCTTCAAGCCCTTGGCACCATCGAGTTTGCGCAGCGTCTTCAGCACGTCTTTGGCCGAGTCCTCATCGGCTCGCGTGAGGGAGAAAACGCGATAGCGCTCGCCGCCATCCTGATAGAAGCCGATCGCTCCGGGACCTGTGCCGGCAATGCCGAGCACGTCTTTGGCCGCATAGCTGATGCCCATCGGCAGCCGATGCTCGACCGGCAACACCGCCACTGCCTTGGGCAGCTGCTTGTCGCCCGGTAGCGCGTCGCCGATCGCTTTGGCGATTGGCGGGAGCACGCGGCCGGCGCTGGCTTTGAGTTGATCGGGCGGCTCGAGCTCGTTCGTGTAGCTGAGCTCGGCGACCATGTCGGCGCGCCACACGTAGGCAATGCCAGAGCCCAGCGCGCCGGCGCCGCCGGCGTCGAGCGCGGCCGGGACAGTCTCGGCGGGATCTGCATCGGCCACGACGCGCTTCGTGAAGAAGCCGTAGGCGCCTTCGACAGAAGCGAAGCGCGACAGATTCACATTCACGGCTCCGGGCGAACCCTTGCCGTCGATGTAGCGCAGCGTAACCACGCGCCGCAGGCCAAAGCTCTTGTACACCTCGCACTCGCCGTCGAAGAGCTCCGTGCACACGGCGTCGAGTGAGTTTGGCGCGTTCTCGCCAAAGGCGCGCGCTTCGCTGTTCGGATCGACGCAGTAGTCGGCGGCGCTGCGCGGAAAGAACGCTGCGCTGACGCTATCTTTCACGACGCCGCCGCCGCCGGAGCAGGCGCCGGGCTTCGAGCTGGCAATCGGCGGCGGCGGCGCGCCGTGGTCGACGGGGTGGTCCTTTTGGCAGGAGACCGCGCCGCAGAGGACCGACAAGAGGAGTACGGCGGTGGGAAATCGGCTGCTGGGCGTCATTGGGCCCCCGGGTTCTAGCCGTTTGCTCAGCACGCTGTCAGCTATCCTGAAGCGCTCCCCGGCCCCGCGACCCAGCCGAAAAACACATCCTCGTACCTCGCAACGGTTGCAGAGCTTTGCAATCCTTACCGCCCCCCGCCGGCAGGCCTCGGAAAATCAGCAATAAAACCGACCTGTTTCGGGCACTGGTTCCGGCACAACCCTTGCTCAAGGGAGTGCGGACCCGTGGATTTCTCGCAACTACTCCAAAAGCGCCGAGCGGCTCGCAGCCGCGGCTTCACGCTCGTCGAGATGATGGTCGTGGTGGTGATCATCGGCATCCTCGCTGCCATCTCCCTACCGCAAATCGTGCAGCGGATGCGGAACCGACGTGGGGGCCAAGCGGTTCAGACCGTGGCCATGATGTACCGGACCGCCCGTCTGAGAGCGATGGGGCGCGGCTTCGCGGTCATCGTGCAATACACGGCCGGCAACGGGTTCACGGTCCGTGAAACGCTGCCCATGAACGGCGTCGCTGCCTGCACACCCCATTTGCCGCTGACCTGCAGCAACACGAACTGGGTCAATCCGTTGGCAACGCAGCTAGTCGACTCCTTCAACCCAGAGGACTACGCCACGACCACCGCGGTGGTGAGCGACGCGACGCTCAATCAGCTGGCTCCGTATTTGGATATTTGCTTTTCGCCCCACGGCCGCACCTACGCGCGCACCGCGGTCGGCAATCCGCTGACACCGACCACGGACATGTACAGCGTGTCGCTCTCTGGCGGAAATCTGGCGACGACCACCACCGATGCTGCCTCGCAAGGACGCTACGTCGTCGAGATCCTGCCCAACGGCATGGCGCGGGCCGCGCTATGAGCACCAGCAGGCTCCGCCAACGCGGCTATACAGCAGTCGAGCTGATGATGGCGATCGCCGTCTTCGGCATCGGCGTTGCCGGTATCATCTCGATGGAGAAGGTCACCAGCGTGGCCAACCAACACGCCAAGAACGTCGCCATCGCGACGCATATTGCCCAATCCTGGTTGGACACGCTGTC
>DATCFJ010000181.1:0-8468 GCA_036509605.1 Polyangiaceae bacterium
CGAAGATCTCGCGCCGCTTGCCGTCGGGCAGCTCCAAGAGCAGCTTGCCTGCGGCATAGCGGCGAACCCGCTCCAGCGCCGCTTTTTGTGCGCTGTCGGTCTGCGGTAGCTGTTGCCGGAGCAGCACTAGGCCGGGCAGCGGCTGCTTGGGGTCATCTGGGCTCTCCGCGCGAGGCACCAATAAGAAACCCGCCCCGAGACCTGCTAGGACAAAAATCGCGATCACGCGTCCGCTCTTGCCGCCGGGGATCCACGCGAACATACGAGGCGTATAGCATCGCGCTGCCAGCGTGCGAATCAGCCGCAAGCCGAGCTGAGGGGTTAGGACGCGCGCAGCGGGCTTCTGTGACGAGCCGTGGTATTACTTGATCAGTCTTGGCACGATCAGATCGCGATCGCCCGGAGTGGGCACGAGCCACGAGAGGAACCCGGCGCGACCGGCGCTCGTTGCCTATCAAGAAGGAGCCGACGAGCGGCGTCGCGGGCACCCGCTGGGCGAGCCGGTCGGGGCCCGGGGGCGGCTTTTCAGGCTCAGAAACGATCTGACCAAGTAGTATTAGCCCTGGCTCGCGCTCGGGCGCGCCGAACGCTCAACGCAGCGGCCACGGCCGCCAGACCCCAAGCGAAGCCGTTTGCTGGCGTTCGCCGGGACACGCTACAGCTGCTCAGACTGGGCGCGACCTCGGTGCTGGATTTGCCGGCGGAGACGGCGCCACCGTTCGCGCTGCTCGCTCCGCCGCCCGTGCTGGCCCGCCCGCTGGCTCCAGACGAGCCGCCTTGCGCAGTCGTCCCGCCGGATGCGACTGCGCTGCTCCCCGCTGCGCCGGCCTCGCCGGCCTCGCCGCCTTCACCGCCTTCACCGCCTTCACCGGCTGCCGCGTTTGCTATCGGCTTGGGAGTCGGAGCGCCGTCGTTGCTTAGAAACTCACCGCGAATCGCAAAGCCCAAGTGTGCTCCACTGAGCTCTTCGGACAAAAGCAGAGAGCGGCCCTTGCCGTTGCTGCTCACCGAGAGCTGCGAGTGGCCCTGCAAGATCGAGCTTGAGAGCCGCGCGCCCGCGCCGGGCAGCGCGTCGTCGAGCGCGCCAAGGGCGGAGTCGAAGCGACGTGCGAACAGGTTGAGATACGACGAAGCGTCCGGTTGATTGAACGACGCAAGTACGAAGGACACACCGTCCCACCAAGCCAGCTCACTCGAATCGAAGGCGTGAACTCGGGCAAGTCCTCGACGTCGAACGGCAGGCTGACCTGCAGCGGCGCCTGAATCTGTCGCACGGGGCTGCTGCCGTCCGCGTTGTCTGCGCAGCCGGCGGCTGCCAGCACCAGAACTATCCCAGGGGGACCCCAGACCCGAGAAACAGTCATTGGGCTTCGAGCGTAGCCGAGCCGCGATCAAAGACAATCTCGAGACTCCGAAGCCACCCTGTGTCAAACCGCTGACACGGAATCGTGCCAGGATGAGCCAGCATTTCCATGACCAGCGAGCTGCTCCTCCAAAAACTCGAAAGCCTGCCGGTGAGTCCCGGCTGCTACATCTTTCGGGATAAGCAAAACGCGGTCTTGTACGTGGGCAAGGCTAAGAGCCTGCGCTCGCGGGTGCGCAGCTACTTTCAGGAGTCGAGCTCGGATGTGCGGGCCTTCATTCCGTTCTTGCGGAAACTCGCGGTCGACCTCGACACGATTGTCACGCAGAGCGAAAAAGAAGCGGCGATCCTCGAAAACAACCTGATCAAGGAAGCCAAGCCGCGCTTCAACGTCAAGTTGCGCGACGACAAGGAGTACCTCAGCCTGCGCCTGTCGACCGAGCATGCGTGGCCGCGACTCGAGCTCGTGCGCAAGCCCAAGCCAGACGAAGCGCGCTACTTCGGGCCGTACCACTCGGCGACCGCGGCGCGCCGCACGTTGCACTTGGTCGAGAAGCATTTTCAACTTCGGACCTGCTCCGATCGCGAGCTCGAAAGCCGCAAGCGGCCGTGCTTGAAGTACCAGATCAAGCGTTGCCCGGCGCCCTGCGTGTATGACGTCGATCCGGCGGAGTACGCGGGGCAAGTGCATTCGGTGTCGCTGTTCTTGGACGGCCGACACGACGAGCTGACGCGCGAGCTCAAGGCGCGCATGCGCGCGGCCAGCGAGAGCCTCGAGTTCGAAGTGGCAGCGGTGTGTCGGGATCAGCTGTCCGCGGTGGAGTCGATTCGCGAAGGGCAGCGCGTGGTGTCGGCCACGGGCGGCGATCAGGACGTGCTCGGCTTGTATCGCGAGGGGGACTTGGTCGAGCTGAGCGTCATGCTGGTGCGCGGCGGCCGCGTGATCGACGTGGCGAGCTTCTCCAACCGGCGCGTCGAGGTGCCCGACGACGAAGTCGTGGCCGCGTTCTTGCGCGACCACTACGGCGACGGCGGCTCTGGGGAAGCGTTGATTCCCGAAGAAATCATCGTTCCGGTGCTGCCGGAGGGCGCCGACGGTGTGGCGGAGTGGCTGGCCGAGCGCCGCGCCGAGCTGGCGCAGGGCCGGCACAAGAAGTGCGAGCTCTTAGCGCCCGCGCGCGGGCCGCGCAAAGCGCTCCTGGACATGGCCGTCGACAACGCGCGTCACGCGTTCGAAGAGAAGCGACGCGCAGCGAGCGACATCGACGAGCGCTTGCTGAAGGTACAAGAGCGGCTGCGGCTGCCGACCTTGCCGCGGCGCATCGAGTGTTGTGATATCTCGCACCTGGGCGGTCAAGATACCGTCGGCGCGGTGGTCGCTTTGTTCAACGGTATGCCGGACAAGAAACGCTACCGCACGTACAAGGTGCGCAGCGTCGGGGAAGGGGACGACTACCGCGCCATGTTCGAGGTGCTGGGTCGGCGCTTCCGCCGCGGCCGCGACGCGGCCTTGCGCGACGCCGAGTCCGCCGCGCAGGCCGAAATCGAAGCCGAAGCCGCGGACCTCGCCGCAGGCCCAGAAATCAGCACAGAAATCGCAGAAACCGTCTCGGTCACTGAGAGCAACGAAGCGAGCGAGTGGCAGCTGCCCGATCTGTTCGTGGTGGACGGCGGGCGCGGCCAGCTCGGTGTGGCGCTGGCCGCGGCGCACGACCTCGGCTTACATGATTTACCGATCTGCGGTTTGGCCAAGGAGAAAGAGAACGTGCTCGGCGACAAGCTGGTCGACCGCGTGTACCTGCCCGGCCAAAAAAATCCCATCCCGCTTCGCCCCAACAGCCCCGAGCTATTCCTACTCGCCCGCGCGCGCGACGAAGCGCACCGCTTCTCGAACCGCGGTAGGAAGAAGGTGGGCAAGAAGCGCCGCTTGTCTTCTGAGCTCGATCAAGTCCCAGGCATCGGTCCCAAGACACGCACCGCGTTGCTCAAGACTCTGGGCTCGTTGTCAGGTGTGCGCAGCGCGAGCGATGAAGCGATCTTGGCGGTGCCCGGCGTGAGCAAAAAGCACTTGCAAGCCCTGCGTGGATGGTTCGAGCAGAGTACGGGCAGCGAGCCCACGATTTAAGCGAAAATAGCCTCGTTTCCCCCACTAATGTGGGCAAGTCGAGAATTCGATCACTCGCGATTTCCGACTACTCAGTTGGCGCGTTTCGCTCGCTTGCCACCGAAGTTGCGGACGCGGATCGCGCACTGCCGCGGGAAAGCGCATGGCGCGCTGCGTGCACTACGTCTTTGGCATGATGATGTTGAAGCGTTCGACGACCAAGTCCAAGCCGGGCGCCGCGGCGCAGCTCTTCCGAGCCGGTGTAGCGAGCTTAGTGGCCGCCTGCGCGGTTGTGGCTCTCGCGACGGGTTGCCTGGATCGCAATCTGTGCACCACCGCCTGCGAGCCCAAGACGAGCAACGAGCTCGTCGATCAGATTGTGCAAACGGCGGTCGATAAGATTGACTTGTTGTTCATGGTCGATAACTCGGCGTCGATGGCCGACAAGCAGGACATCCTGAGAGACGCGGTGCCGGTCCTCGTGAGCCGCCTGACCTCGCCTATCTGCGTGAACGCAATGGGCGCGCCGACCGGGAAGAGCTCCGTGAACGGGATCTGCGCTAGCGGTGGCTCACCCGAGTTCAACCCGATCGGTGACATTCACATTGGTATCGTGAGCTCCAGCTTAGGCTCGCATGGTGGCCAAATATGCTCAGGTGCAAAGGGGCCGCATGACAATGACAACGGGCATCTCGTCGGCAGCGTCCGCACAGATACGTTTGCGCTGAGCAAAACGTGGAACAACAGCGGGTTTTTGGCTTGGGATCCCACCGGCATGCGAAATACCCCGCCGGGGACGGGGGGCCCCACAGGCGCCACGGATCTGCAGACGACGTTCCAAGACATGATCGCAGCCGCCGGTGAAGACGGCTGTGGGTTCGAGGCTCAACTTGAGTCTTGGTACCGGTTTTTGATCGATCCTGAACCGCCAGCGTCGGTCACCCAAGCAAACCGCCTCACCGTGCGTAGCTCGGCGCTCAAGCTCGACGCAAGCGGCAAGCTCGTTTTGGATGCTTCGGGTAAGCCGACGTGCACCGGCTGCGACGAGGCGTTGCTGGCTCAGCGCAAAGCCTTCTTGCGGCCCGACTCGTTAGTGGCAATCGTCATGCTGTCAGACGAAAACGACTGCTCGATCCGTGACGACGGGGTAGGGTGGTTCGTCGGCACCACGAGCAACGGCAACGACCCTGTCTACATGCCGCGCGCTACTTCGCAGTGTAACGCGAACCCGAACGACCCCTGCTGCCGCTCCTGCGCGCAGAAGGAGACCACCCCACCCAAGGACGCGAATGGCAACCTATGCCCCGCATTGAGTACCGATCCGGTATGTAAGAGCACGCCGACGTGGGCGCCTCCCACGCCAACCGCAATCAGTGAAGATCAGGCAAACCTGCGCTGCTTCAAGCAAAAGAAGCGCTTCGGTTTCGACCTTTTGTACGAGACGGCTCGCTACGTAAACGGGCTAAAAAATCCGACGCTCCCGCTGCAGTCGCACCCGTCCACGTCGGTGACCAATCCGCTCTACGACACTACGGGCACGGACAAAGCGCCCCGCGATCCGTCGCTCGTGTTCTTGGCCGGCATCGTTGGCGTGCCCTGGCAAGATGTTGCAGACGATGCGTCGCTCACAGGTGCGGGTCTCAACTACCTGACTGCGAAAGAGCTGACCGCAAAGAATCGCTGGTCAGCATTGCTTGGCGATCCGACTGCGAGCCCGCCGGTGCCGCCCTCGGATCCGTTCATGGTCGAGTCTATCGACGCGCGCACGGGCACCAACTCGATCGCGCAGCCGCCGGTTACAACGGCGCCGCCGGATTCGACGAACCCGCACGCCAACGTGATCAACGGGCACGAATACAATATCCCGGGTAAGGACGACTTGCAGTACGCTTGCACCTTCCCTCTGAACGCGCCGAAGACGTGTGCAGCTACTAACGCGGCTTGCGATTGCTCGCCGGATAAAACAACGATGCTGTCGGATAAGGTAACGCGCGCCAACAGCCCGCTGTGCCAAGGTGGCGCGAACATCAACACGCAGACCTCAGCCAAGGCGTACCCCGGGACGCGTGAGCTGCAGGTTTTGAAGGACCTCGGCGAGAACGCGATCGTGGCTTCGATTTGCCCGAAGGTTGTCCAAGCAGTGGGCGATCTAGCCAGCGATCCGAACTACGGCTACAACCCGGCCGTCGGCGCGATCATCGAGCGTCTGAAGATAGCCTTGCAAGGCAGGTGCTTGCCGCGTCCGATCGAGACCAACGATCAAGGGCAGGTGCTGTGCACGGTTATTGAGGCGCAGAAGAGCGGTTGCGACTGCACGACCCCAGGCAACGGCCGTGCGGCGGTGACCGAAGCGTCCCTTGTCAAGGCAGTGCAAACCCAGCTTCAAGTCACGGGTAGCTGCGGCAACGCTGGTCAAGCCCCGTGCACGAGTTGGTGCCAATGCGAGATCAAGCAAGAGGTCAACACCGCTGCGAATCCGGATCTCACGACGTGCCAGTCCAACCGGCAGCCCAGCCAGCCCGGCTACTGCTACATCGACAAGAACGCGGAGAACGTTGCGGGGGCCGACAAGGGTTCCATTGATGCTGCGCTCGCCAAGTGTCCGTCGAATCAGCAGCAGCTCTTGCACTTCGTGGACGCGGACTCGACGCACAAGACGCCAGCGCAAAACGCCGTCGCCTTCATCGCTTGCCTTGGTGCGCCGATCGGCGTCGTGGCGACTGGCACTGGGGGCGGAAACTGAAGGCGTCCACCCACGCCGCCCACGCACATGCGTTCGTGGGCTCGGTGCCCGCGGTTCTCGAGGAACGGCTGGGGGGCTCGATAGCTCGCGCGCCGTGCCGGGCAGCGGGCTCGTCGGCGCAGACCGGTACGCTTCGCTTGCCCTCGCCTACCAAGTTCCGATCTTACAACTCAGCCGAGTGACGGCAACCGTTCAGCCCCTCGTCGAGCTCGGTAGGTATGCCCGAAACACCGAGCCTGCCGCGACATATGGAGGTCCGGGGGTTGGCCTGCGGTTGTATCTGAAGCGAGTAGCCATACCGGCAGTCGGAGTGGACGTCGGCTACGAAGCCGTGTCGAAGCGCGTCGCCTTCAGCGTCGCGATTGGCTATCGACCGCTGCGTTAGCAGCAAACGGGGCGCTCGTATTGGCACGACCTTTGCTCCGCCTTTACGCATGTACTGCCGCGAAATCATGAAGCAGAAGGTTTTCTCGCTGTCGGGAAATATGAGCGTCAACGACGCCGCCCGAAAAATGAAGACGGAGCAGATCAGCATACTGCCGATTTGCGACGCGCAAGGCAGACTAGTCGGTGTCGTCACTGACCGAGACATCGTGTTGCGCGCCTGCGCAGAAAGCCTCGACGGCGACGTGACACCGGTCGAGCAAATCATGTCCAATGAGCTCGTCCGGTGCTCGCCGGACGCGACGCTCGAGCACGCCGAGAAGCTGATGCTTCGCCATCACACCCGACGTATCATGCTGACAGACGCGGAGAACAAGCTTGTGGGATTGATTACACTGACCGATATTGCGCAGCACCAGTCGCTACTGGAGTCTGGCCGCTGGCTACGCGACCTCAGCGCTTGGCGGTATCGCGTCGAGCGTTAACGCAGCCGTCGAGACCTTCACCCTGTTTTGCACGCGGCGTGTGGGCTCCTCAACGATCCGAGGTTCCTCGACGAGGCGACGCGACGCGACGCGAAATACGGGCCGGTGGGTGCCACTCCGACGCACCCGAGCATCGCCGCATCCTTCCGCCACTGCGTGTCGAAACGACTCGCCTCAGCGCTGTGTGGGAGCAGGGGATGCGCAATGTTTCCTCGTTGAGCACCAGCAGCCCGATGTCGTGGGGGCTTCGGTGCACGCGCTCAGGTTTCGTTCAGCACGGGCGTTTGCAGACAGCGCTGTGGCCCAACCAGCGATTGCGCGCGTGCCAGCACTTTGCGGGCGAGCTCGGCGTCTTCAGCGTAAATCTTGACTTCGAAGGCCTCGCTGCGCTCAGTCACGGTGGCCTTGAGGTGGCGGAAACCGAGTGGATTCACGTTCAGTGGGCAGTACTCGAGTTCACGCGCGTCAAAACCGAAGGCCGCGTCTCGGGCGAGATGGCAGTCGAGGATCTTTTGGAACACGCCCGCTGACAATCGGGGCACTTTGCGAAACACGACGACGGCGCCGGCTTCCTGCACGCCGCCTTGTGGTAGACGTTCCTCGAGTGGTTGTACGCTCTCGATGTCATCGTGGTGCGAAAACGGGCTCTGTACGCGGTCCGCCTCGGACACACCGGAGCACGCCTCTTCCTCGGCCTTTCGCACGGCTGCGGCATTGCGATGCTCATTGGCCTTGCGTCGAAGATCGGCCACCTCGCGCTGCGTCTCGGGCGATTGAGCGGCCCAGCAGGGGCCGCTGTCCGCCGCATCTGCCGGCCCATTGCAAAGCTTGGCCTGCGCGGCCTGTTCATCGGCACGGGCCGCGGCTTCATTTTGAGCAACGCTCATCGTCTGCGGGTTCGCATTCCGCGCGCAGCCGACGCACTCCACAGCAGAAAGGACGAGTAAGGACCCAAGCGCGATAGGAATGCTCCAAGCGCGAACGCACGGCTTCGACATGCCCGACAACCAGCAAGATCCGGGCCGCTTTCCCACCAAGCTGCGCGCGGGCGTGGGGGCCGGTCAGCAACCTCCAAAGGTACCGAAAATAGAACAGCTGGTCGCCGCCGCCGCGGGAACTGATCGATCGCTCGGGCTAGATTGCCGAGCGAACGGTGGGTGAGGCGACGATCTGCCATTGCGTGCCGCCGGGACCTGGCGACTCGAACGCTCCCACAGCGGCGCGCTGCCGGTAGGCGTCGCCCTGCAGCAGGAGCTCGGCCATAGGCAACGCAGAGCCCGCCCGGGCCGACGAACGGAAGTGTGTCATGGCGGCTAGGGGCCGGCCCCTCGTCAACGCCGCCGATTGCTCGAAGTCGTCGGGACGAAAATGCGCATTGGGTATTCGGTT
>DATCFJ010000182.1:0-2290 GCA_036509605.1 Polyangiaceae bacterium
TTGCCCCGCCTCACCCGCCATCCCGAGCGTGTTCGCAGGAGCGCCGGAGCTGGCCCCGCCGTTGAGCGCTTCACCGCCACCAAGCGCGCCCGTGCCTCCGGTTGGACAGTCGCCGTTGACGGTCTTGACGCCGCTGCTGCAGCCCCCAGAAATGGCCGAGCCAATCGTCGCCAAAATGGCGAGCTGAATGGCAAGACGTGCGGCGCTGGGCCGCCTAGTCGCTCGAGTCATCGGGGCTCCGTGGGTGAGGCCCGGACCTTAGTCGGCGATTGTGTCGTTTCAGTAGCATCGACGAGCGGCGCGCGGATCTGCGCGGCTTGAGCGCACGCGCTACCACTGCCTCGGTAAACATGTGTAATCGCGTTGCCCGGAGATATCGTAGCAATCGAATGCATACGGACAGACCAACGGCGAATCGTCGCAGCGCAGAAAACAGGCCGCTTGATCCGGACCCAAGGGTCGGACGGCATCACACAACGATGACTCGCCGAACAGTCCGTATCGGCGGTGCAGCCGGCCAAGCATACCTGCAAGGTAGAGGTCCGTCGGCCACCGCATTCGAGCGGGTTAGCGCAATCATCTGCACTCTCGTTGAGCCATGGCCTTCATGTGCCGTTGGTCCAAGTCCGCCAGAGAGCACTGGCTTCTATGCCGCAGGTTAGCCGTTCTGCGGCGCGGCTCGCGCCGGGGCATGAGGGGCGAAATGTCTCCGAGAAAGCACCGGTTCGGCATACGCGAAGTGTCACCGCGTCGAGCGCGCGATCTTGCCGGGTAAGTCGATGACCGAGAGCACTCGATACGCGACGGCACCTGCCAACGCGGGACTCAGTGATGGTGACCGGCGTGGCCGTCCGGGCCGTGCGGATGACCGTGGTGCTCCTCTTCCTCGGTCGCCTTGCGCACGGCCAACACCTCGACCTCGAAGTTGAGCGTTTCGCCGGCGAGCGGATGCTGGCTGTCGACGAAGATCTTGTCGCCGTCGATGGCGGCAATCCAAATCGGCGCGTGCTCATGATCGGGGCCTTCGGCCATCAGCTGCATGCCGACGAACAGCTCGACGTCGCCCGGAAAGGCCTCGCGGGGTACGGCTTCTGGAGCGATGTCCTCGCGCTCGCCATAACCGTCGGCGGGTTCGACGATCACTTTGCCGCTGTAGCCGACGGATTTACCGGTCAAGGCTTGCTCGAGGCCAGGGACGATGTTGTCCGCGCCGTGCAGATACGCCAGAGGCTCTTCCTTCGTCGAGGCGTCGATCACCTCGCCCGCGCTGGATCGCAAAGTGTAGTTTAGGACGACCACGTGGCCATCCGCGATGGCGAGTGTTTCAGACATGGGCCGCCCCGTAATCCTACTCCGGGCCCGCCGCCACGATTTCATGCCGAGGCTGCTCTTTTTGGCTGTAGGGCGCTCGGCTTCAGCGTGCAACCTTGCACGGTCGCGACGACCCCGGTTCGGGCGCCTCCGCATGGCCCGAAGCATCAAGGACAGAGGGCGGCAGAGTTGAGCGTCGCGAAGCCGCTACACAAGCTCGATGTTCTTGCGGGGCACGAGCTCCCAACGAAGGCACGCGACCGACAGGCAAGTTGGCACGAACGATGCTCTGCACTGACGTATGGAACAGAAACAGAGTTGGCGTGCGCCTGAACCGGGTGCGGAGAGCCGGCCCCCGCAAGCGAATCTGCGCGTGGTCTCTGGTTTCGCTCCGGAACCGACACCCGCGCCCGAATCGAGTGCTCAGCTGCCCGCACCACCGCTCCCAGTCGAACGAGATCGCATCTTGGCGCTCTTCGACTGGCTTTGTGCCGGACCGGTAAGTGATTGGGAACGCGAGGTGACGCGTCGCGCGCATTGGCGCCTCGCCTGATAAAACGCGCCATTTGCTGGCGGCTTCAGATTCTTGTCCGGTCGCGCTCGCGGCGGCGCCGCGAACGAGGCAAGAGTACGGCATGCCCCAACTCCGAGACGACCGCTCACGAGCGACGAAGTCCGCTCCGCGTTCGGTTCCCCCCGGAGCCTGGAAGCCGATAGCTGACCTGGCAAGGTTGGCGAACCGCCAGCTAGCCCGCTTTCTTCGGATTGAAGCCGCGAGCGGCGTGGTGCTGCTGGTTGCGGCCGGGCTGGCTCTGCTCTGGGCAAACTCACCTTGGGCTAAGAGCTACGCCGCGCTTTGGCACACTAACGTTGGCTTCCATCTCGGCTCGTTCGCGTGGGGAAGCTCGCTCGAGTGGTTCGTCAACGAAGTACTGATGGTGATCTTCTTCTTCGTCGTCAGCATGGAGATCCGCAAGGA
>DATCFJ010000183.1:0-2344 GCA_036509605.1 Polyangiaceae bacterium
GAGCCGTTCGTGCCGAGCGCTGCCACGTACGTGCCGTTCTTGAAGAACAGCGCGACCTCGTCCGAGTCGACCGTCAGCTGGCTCCAGAACGGGAAGTTCTGATCCGGGTGCTTGTAGACGATCTTCTGCTTCTCGGAGTCCGGGCGCGCGATCATCATCCGCTGCACGCCGCCTTTGACGAAATCCATGATGCCCATGAGTGGTTCCTTACTTCACATATAGCGGCCGGCGCCCGCCACGGCAAGGATCCCCGTATACGCGCCTCGGG
Source organism: Polyangiaceae bacterium (assembly GCA_036509605.1). Taxonomy (GTDB): domain Bacteria; phylum Myxococcota_A; class Polyangia; order Polyangiales; family Polyangiaceae; genus PMG-095. The sequence goes on from DATCFJ010000183.1 coordinate 269, forward strand.
CAAGTGCTACCCTTCTCGCGATCCCTTTCCATGGACTCTGACGTCGAAGTCGCGAAGCTGCCGCCTGCGGCACAGAAGGTGCTCTCCAGCGAAGCCCCGGGGCCGGTAAAGCTGATGGCCGCGCGCGGAGTGATCCCCGGCGCGAGACCGGGCGATATCGTGATCGTGGTGTCGCTACTCGCCGGCAGCGAGGACCCGAAGCTCGCCGAAACAGCGAGCGCGACGCTCGCCAAGCTCCCGCCGCCGATTCTGCAAGGCGCGCTGACCGCGGACCTGCCGGGCAGCGTGATCCTTCAGCTAGCGCGGGTGTATCCAAACAATCACGAGGTCGTGACGTCGCTCTTGCGCATGGTGCGCATCGGCACCGAAGCGCTCGAGATCATGGCCGACGCCGCGGACGAGCGAGCAGGCGAGATCATCGCGACCAACGAAGAGCTGATGCTCAAGAACCCGACCGTGATCGAGAAGCTGTACATGAACAAGCGCGTGCGCATGTCGACAGCGGATCGCTTGGTCGAGCTTGCCGTGCGGCACAATCTCGAGCTCAAGATCCCGGCCTTCGCCGAGGCCGCGCAGGCGATCAAGAACGAGCTAATCCTCGAGCCCGCGGAAGAGCCCTACTTCGACGACGTATTGTTCAAGGAAGCCAACCAACTAGGCGAAAAACTGCAGTTAGACGCCGAGAACCCGGACACCCACGAGGTCGACGACGAGGGCGAAGAAAAGCTCAAGGACGCCGTCCTGCCGCTGCACGCGAAGCTCGCGCAAATGAGCGTGAGCCAAAAGATCCGCGCCGCAACGTTGGGTAGCGCCGGCGAGCGGCTGATCCTAGTCCGTGATCCGAATCGGCTCGTGGCAACCGCCGCCGTGAAGAGCCCGTTGATGCGCGAAAACGAGGCCGCGCAGATCAGCGCCAGCCGCGCCGTCTCCGACGACGTGCTCCGTCAAATCGCGCTCAACCGCGAATTTACGCGCAGCTACCAAGTGAAGATCAACTTGGTCATGAATCCGCGCACCCCCCTCACCTTCTCGACGCGCCTGATCCCGCACCTCCGCGACAGCGATCTACGTATCCTCTCCAAGAGCAAAAACGTGAGCGCCGCCATCGGCCAAGCCGTCCGCCAACAGCTCTCGAAAAAGAACAAAGGCTAACGCGCCGGGCGAGCAAACGGTAAGCCCCGTATGTATTGGTCGGGACCGAAATGTCGGCGGGAAGGCTTGATGGAGTGGAGCTGCGAGATCCGTTTGGCGACTATCGCTTTCGGTTGGAACAGCAGGCCCTGGTCCACCCCTTCGGGTGTCTCGAAGCGAGTCCGCCGGCTCTACCCCTTCAACCCTTCGGGTGTCTCGAAGCGAATGGGGTATCGCGAAGCGCGTTCGTTGGTCTCCATCTCAGTCGCAGATCGCGATCTGACGCGCTTCGTGATCCCCGACGGGGGGGCCTTCCAAGACTTCGCGCTCATCTTATTTCCGGGCAACCTGCGCATCGCCTCTCGACAAGCGAGATTCGACGCCGAAGGCTGTGACGCCACACGTCTTGCCGCGTGACCATCGAAAATACAAACCGACCTAGAGGTTCACCGCCACGGCGAAGGCGTTACTGCGGAGTCTCGACGATGTGTCGGAACTTTTTGGCTTTGGCGATACGCATGGCGCGCTGATCTTCGGCCTGCTTCACTTTGTCGGGGTCGACCAGGAAGGGCGAGAGACGTTCGGTGCGCTCGAATTTCGTCTTGTATTCGGCGGCTTCGAATTTGCTCTTGAACGGGCCAATACGGACGCGTTGCCAGAGGCCGCGTTCGGGGACGTAGGCGGCTTGGCGAAACGCGCGGTGGCCGCGCTTGCGCAGATCCTCGACCAGCTTGTCGGCGTCGGCGACTTCGCGGTAGCTGGCGACCTGCAATTGAAAGCCGCCCTCCATGCCCGAGGGCGCGAGCTCTCCGCCGTCCGCGAGCGAAGAGGCCGATTGCGCCATCGCGGTCAGTGAATCTTTGGGATCGGTAGTCACGGGCGTTGCGCTGAGCAGCGTGCCCACCGGCAAGGGCACGACCGGCAGGCGATCGCCTGCGGGCGGCG
>DATCFJ010000184.1:0-14563 GCA_036509605.1 Polyangiaceae bacterium
GAGATCTAGTAACGACGGACGAAAGCCGAACGACACGGTGGGGCGACCGCACACAGCGTTAGAGCTTCGCGGCAACGCACGCCAAAGCGCATCGGCTTTTGGCGGAGCCGCCCAGCCTGCTCTAGAGCTGGAATCCGAACAGCACGCGCGCCTGCAGTCGCTCGTTTTGGCTCAGATCCAAGTTGCGGCTCGGCGATGCGCCTTTGAGCGCTACGAGCTGCGGCAGGACAGCGAGCGTTGTCCAATAGCGCCCGCTCAGCAAGGAAAGGCTCGGGCCCAGGTACAACACCGAGCGGTCGATGTTGGAGTCGAACGCGGTCTCGCTCCGCAGCTCGAGGCTCGGCATGAAACTCGGCGTCACGAAGTAGCCCGCGCCAACCGTCGCGCCAAGCGAGCCTTCGAAGGTCGAGCGTCGGTCCAGCTGACCAAAATCCCCACCGATCAGGTTTGCTGCGAGCAGCAACGAGCCGAGCTGCTCGTCCAAGATCAGGCGGCCCTCGAAGCCAGTCACGAACGGCCCGTACGTGCCCTCCACTAGCAGTGCGCAACCGAGCGCGTCCGCCACTGGATCGCTGAGCTTGTATTTGATCTGAGCCGAGAGAGCCTGAAAATCCGTCGTGCTCAGGCGTGCCGGCGCCGCTGCGCCAGGAGCTTGGACGTCCTCGGTCGTGGCCGACAGATTCCAGAAGACGGCACCTTCCAAATGCTTGGCGATGCCAAAGTCGAAGCCGAAACGCGCCGCGAGGTTGCTGTAATAGTCTGCCCGACCGGCGCGCACCGTGGTCCACGGCTGAAGCTCGGCCGTGCCTGGGCTTTGCACCGACGACTCATAACTGAACCCGAAGTGCCGCTCGGCGGCAGACGCCGAACGCGGAAGCAACAGCGCAGAAAGCGCGAGAGCGCTCAGTCCGGTGAGTCGCAGGCAAGGCGATATCCTCTGTGATATCATATCGTTAGGTGCTCCTTGTTGTGGCCTTCGACGGTCGTACGCGGCCATTGGGCGCCTTGCGACCCACGTCTTCGGCGTTGAACGCGGACGGACACTCGGCGCTTACCGGGCAAGCGGCGCAAGCCGGTTTTCGCGCAGCACACACGCGGCGACCGTGAAAGATCAGCGTGTGCGACAGCATGTCCCAGTCGCTCCGTGGAAACAGCGCCATCAAGTCCTGCTCGATCGCGACGGGCTCGTTGTGCTTCGTCCAGCCCAGCCGTTGGCTGATGCGCTGCACGTGGGTGTCGACGACGACGCCCTCCGGCGTTCCGAACGCGACACCGAGCACGACATTGGCGGTTTTGCGTCCGACACCCGGCAACTTGACGAGCTCGGCGAGCGTTCGCGGAACCTCGCCCGCGTGTTCTTCGAGCAGCCGCTTCGACAGTCCGATGACGTTCTTGGTCTTCTGTCGGTACATGCCGATCTTACTCAGCACTTTCTCGACTTCGGATGGCTCGGCGTTCGCGAGCGCTTTGGGCGTCGGCCAGCGCTTGAATAGCTCGGGCGTGATCTTGTTGACCATCACGTCGGTGCTTTGTGCCGAGAGCACCGTCGCCAGGATCAGTTGGAACGCGCTCTTGTGGTCGAGCTCGCAGTGCGCGTCGCTGTGCCGCTCGCGCAGCTTGGCGTACGTCTGCGCGACCTGAAGCGGATCGATGCGTTGCTTCTTGCCAGCCGCCGAAGGCTTCTTTGACGGAGCCTTCGCGGCGCTGGATTTCAGCGCCGGAGGCTGGCCTTTGGGCTGCTTTGCGGGGGCTTTCGGAGCCGCCCGTCTAGGCGTCTTCTTGGCCGCCATCGTCCGAGCCTTGCGGGTCGCTCTCGGGCGCGGGGCCATCGGCGGGCGGCGGGACGCTGCCGCCGCGCTCCTCTGCAGCATTGTCTTCGCCCGGGTCATCGGCGTCGAGCACGGCGCCGTCGCGACTTTCGCCGATGGGCTCGATGGCCACGACTCGCTCGTCGTCACCGATGCTCATCAGCTTCACGCCTTGCGCGTTGCGCCCGGTCTCACGGATGCCCTCGATGGGCGTGCGAATCGTCTGCCCGCGGTCGGTGATGATCATCACCTCGTCTTCGGGTTTGACCATGGCGATGCCGACCACCGGCCCGTTGCGGTCGCTGCAGTCGATCAGAATGATGCCCTTGCCGCCGCGGTTCTGGATTCGGAACTCATCGATCGGCGTGCGCTTGCCATAGCCGCGCTCGCATACCGCGAGTACGAACTTGCGCTCGGCCTCGGTCCGGGACAGCCCGACGACTTCGTCGTTCGGCTCGAGCTCGATGGCCTTGACGCCCGCGGTGTTGCGGCCCATGGCACGCACCTGTTGCTCGTCGAAGCGGATGCTTTGCCCCATCTTGGTGGCCACGAAGAACTCCGCGTTGCCGTCCGTGACAATCGCCGTGAACAGCTGATCGTCGTCGGCGATTTTCACGCCGATGATGCCTTTGTCCCGGAAATTCTCGTATTCCAAGAGCTCGGTCTTCTTGATCTGCCCACCCTTCGTGATGGTCGTCACGAACTGCCCGGCTTCGACCTTGTTCACCGGTGTGATGGCGGCGATCTTCTCGTCGCCCTCCATCTCGATGAAGTTGACGATGGCTCGGCCCTTGGCGTTACGCGCCGCCTGCGGCACTTCGTACACCTTCTTCACGTACACTTTGCCGCGGCTCGAGAAGAAGAACACCAAGCTGTGGGTGGAAGCGATGAACAGCTGATTCAGGAAATCGTCATCGCGCGCCTCCATGCCCTTGTTGCCTTTGCCGCCGCGCTTCTGCGCTCGATACTCGGAGACCGGCGTCCGCTTGATGTAGCCGGAGTGCGAGATGGTGACGACCATGTCCTCTTCTTGGATCAGGTCCTCGATCTGAATCTCGGCTTCGTTGTCGATGATCTCGGTGCGGCGCTTTTCGCCGTGCTTCGCTTTGACGTCTTCGAGCTCTTTGACGATCACCTGCATCAACAGGTGCTCTTCGGCGAGAATTGCGCGAAGACCCGCGATTTGATCGGAGAGCTCGCCGTACTCCGCGGCTAGCTTGTCTTGCTCGAGGCCGGTGAGGCGCGCCAAGCGCATGTCGAGAATGGCTTTCGCTTGGCGCTCGCTGAGCCGGTAGTCGCTGATCTTGCGTGCGGCTTCGATCTCGGCCTCAGGGCGCCCAGCGCGGCGCACGAAGGCTTCCAGGCCCTTCAGCGGCAGCGCCATCAAGCGGCTTTGCGCCTCGTCCGGATCGGGTGATTCGCGGATGGTCTTGATCACGAGGTCGACCTCAGTGACCGCCATGCCCAAGCCTTCGACGATCTCGCGTTGGGCCTCGGCACGGGTCAGCTCGAAGCGCGTGCGACGGCTGATCACCTCACGCCGATGCTCGACGAAGCGCTCGAGTGTCTGCTTCAAGTCCAGAACTTCGGGGCGCGAGTCGACGATCGACAGATTGATGATGCCGAACGACGACTGCATGTCCGTCAGGCGATACAGCTGGTTGAGCACGACCTGCGGGAAGACGTCCTTCTTGAGCTCGAGCACGAGACGCATGCCGTCGCGGTCGCTCTCGTCGCGGGCTTCCTTGATGCCCTCGATGCGCTTGTCGCGCATCAGCTCGCCGATCTTGGAGTGCAGGCGTGCCTTGTTCACCTGGTACGGCAGCTCGGTCACTACGATCTGCTCGCGGTCCTGCGAGCCAATGACCTTCTCGACCTCGATGCGCGCGCGCATGATGATCGAACCGCGACCGGTCTTGTATGCCTGGTAGATGCCAGAACGACCGTAGATCATGCCGGCGGTCGGGAAATCAGGGCCCTTCACGTCCAACATCAAGTCTTCGACGGTCGACGCAGGCTCGTTGATCAAGCGCACGGTCGCGTCGATCACTTCTACCAGGTTGTGCGGCGGAATATTGGTGGCCATGCCGACGGCGATACCGCCCGAGCCGTTGACGAGCAGGTTCGGGTAGCGCGCAGGCAGCACCGTGGGCTCTTCGCCCGATTCATCGAAGCTGGGAGTGAAGTCGACGGTCTCCTTTTCGATGTCGGTGAGCAGCTCCATCGCGATGCGCGAGAGCCGGCACTCCGTGTAACGGTAGGCAGCCGCTGGGTCGCCGTCGACGGAGCCGAAGTTGCCCTGGCCGTCGATCAGCATGTGGCGCATCGAGAAATTCTGCGCCATGCGGACCAGTGCGTCGTACACACTGGCGTCCCCGTGGGGGTGGTAGTTGCCTAGCACCTGACCGACGACCTTCGCGCACTTGCTGTACGAACCACCCGGAGACAGGTTCAAATCGCGCATCGCGAACAAGATGCGTCGGTGCACCGGCTTCAGGCCGTCACGCACATCGGGGATCGCGCGCCCGATGATCACGCTCATCGCGTAATCCAGGTACGAGGTCCGCATCTCGTCCTGAATGCCGATCGGATGTTCCTGCGGGTTGTTCGGAGGTTCGTTTTCCAAGTTGCCCCGGAAGTACCGCGGGAATGTTCAGGTTACAAGCACCCGCAGCCCCCCGCCGAGCCCCCAAAATCCACATATCTTCCAATGACTTACGGGCCGATTTTTGTGACCGAAAACGCCTCGCTCAGCAACCTGTCTCCAGTCCACCTTGGCGCGCTCCGCGCGCTCGCGCACCAGCGCGTGCGAAGCACTTCAGCTGCCTGCTCGGGTGCGCGCGAAGCGCCGCACGCCCTCGCGCCAGAGCGCGCGCGAAGCAGTCCGGCCGCCTGCTCCTCCAGTGCGCGCGGAGCGCCGCACGCCCTCGCGCCTCAGCGCGCGCCAGACATCTCAGCCGCATGCCCGGAAATGCGTCGAACTTACTGACTTTGGCAGGATCAGATCACGATCCGCGAATGAGATGGAGGCGTACGAGAACCGGCGACGATCCTGGAAAGCACCCGAAGGGGTGACCCGGCCGCCTGCTGTTTCAACCGAACACGAAGCGACGCGAGGCCGTATGCGCAGCTCCCACGAAGAAATCTTTCAAGACTCGAACCCGCTCCAAGTCTTTAGCCCCCACTCGAACCTAAAAGAAATTCCCGATCGTAAATTCGAATACGTTCGACTCTTCGTACGGCAAAGGCCGGAACGGGAAGCCCCACTCAAAGCGTAGCGGGCCAAGCGGCGAGAACCAGCGGATGCCGAAGCCGTACGAGGTGCGGAGCTCTGCCAGGCTGCTGATGCCGTTGAAGCACGGGCTGACGACCGCGTACTGAATCGATTGGCCACCGGCCTTGCAGTAGTTGTTCTCGAGGTTCCAGGCGTTGCCGGCGTCGGTGAAGAACACGCCGCGAACGCCCACGGATTCCACGATCGGGAATTCCAACTCCAGGTTCTGGAAGTACTCGAGATTGCCGCCGATGTTTGCGCCGTTGTTGATCGGCGAGCTATTCGGATCCGTCGACTGCGTGAGGCCGATGCGCGGGCCAACAGTGCGGAAACGGAAGCCGCGCACGTCGAGGATGCCGCCCAGGAAGAAGCGGGCGAAAATCGGCACACCTTCGTTGGACGGGCTCGTGACGTGGCCGGCCTCGGTGTTGAGCTTGAGCACGAAGCCCGCCCCGATCGGGTAATAGAAGCGTCCAATGAAGCGGTGCTTGAGGAACTTATTTTCCGAGCCGAGGAGGCCTGTCGCAAGCTCAGTCGAGGCGTACAGGTAGACGCCGCTGGTCGGGAACAGCCGGTTGTCGCGAGTATCCAGGGTCAGCGCAGGGCGCAGGCTGGACGTGAAGCCGTCGTTGAACAGGTTGGCGAGCGGCAGTCGCGTGAACACGCTGACGGCGCTGCTCGTGCCGAGCAACGTCGAAGTGGTCTGCGTGGAAACGCGGTCGACCTCGGCGGTGTAGGTGAGCGAAGCGTTGAGCTCTGGCTCGATCAGGGGATAGCCGAAGGTGAGCCCGCCGCCGCGACTCGATTGCGAGAAGTCGTTGTAGACGCGCAGCTGGTCGTACAGATCGATGCTGGTGTTGAATAGGCTGTCCAGGAAGTACGGCTCGAAGAGGCGCACACTGACCAGCTGTCGCAAGCTCGAGACCTGCGCCTGCAGGGACAAGCTTTGCCCGTTGCCGAACAGGTTTGCCTGCTGCACCTGAGCCGTGGCGATGAAATTCTCGATGCTCGAGAAGCCCGCGCCGACTTGGAAGGTGCCCGTCGGCTTCTCACTGACCTCGATGTAGACGGTCATCTTGTCCGGGGCCGAGCCGGCCTCGGTGGACACGTCCACGCGCTCGAAATAGCCGAGAGCCGTGATGCGGCGCTTGGAGCGTTCCAGCTTGGTTTCGCTGAATAGGTCGCCCTCGGCGACCTCCATTTCGCGACGGATCACCTTGTCGCGCGTCTTGGAGTTGCCGCGGATCTCGATGCGTTCGAAGTGCACCAGGGGGCCGCGCTCTACGGGCACGGTGACGTCGACTTCGTGCGTCTCCGGGTCGAGCTGCGTTTGCGGATTGGCCTCGACGTTGGCATAGCCGTGATCGCGGTACAGCGTGCGGATGCTCTGCAGATCCTCGAGCAACTCGGCGCGATTGAAGTAATCCCCGGCCTCTGCCCGCACCATCATGCGCAGGTTGCGGCGACCGTCGATCGGTTCGACCTCCGTGCCGTTGGGGCCCTTCTCGTACACGCGCAGCTGGCGGATCTTGTAGCGGGGGCCCTCGTCGATCGTGATCGACACCTCGATGCCGTTGCGATCCGGCGTGAGCATGATGCGGGGCGTGCTGATCGCGACCGACAGGTAGCCGCGGTCGTAGTACATGGCGCTGAGCACCGCGATGTCGCGCTCGAAGGCGTCTTGGCGGAACGGACCGCCGGAACCGAAGGCAAAGAAGCCTGCGTTGCCGGTGAGCATCAGCGAGCGCAGCTCCTCGCTGTCGACATGTTCGTTGCCGATGAAGGTGATGCGGCGAACGCTGACTTGGCCGTGCTCGGTGATCTTGAACTTTACTTCGACCTCGTTGTTCTTCTGAGGCACGACCTCGTTCTGAACTTCGGCCAGGAAGTAGCCCTTTTCCGCGTACATATCGCGGATCTTCTGCACGGTGCGGCGAACCGCCGGCAGGCTCAGGATGGTGGCCGCCTTGATCTCGATGCCCTCGTTGAGGTCGTCCTTCGAGATGTCTTCGTTACCCTCGAAGGTAATCGCCGAAATGCTCGGGCGTTCACGCACCACGAAGCGCAGATCGACGCCCTCGTCGTGTCGGTCCAAGTCGACTTCGATGTCATCGAAGAAGCCGGAATTCCAGAGCTCGCGGACGTCCTGCGTGAGCGTCTCGGGTTTGAATGGCTGCCCGACGCGCTCGCGGATGTAGGTCAGCACGTCTTCCGGGGTGACCCGGCGGTTGCCCGTGACTTGGATCCGTTGCAGTGGCATGCCGCGGGCGAGCTCGGCTTCGCCCGGCGGCAGGGCGGCGCTAGGCGGTGGCTCGCTGGGCAGCTCGCCGGTATCGGCGGACGGCGCGCTGTCACTGGCAGAAGCGTCGTCGTGAGCCGCGACGGGCACAGCCGGCGTCGCGGCGTGCGCCGGACGCGCGGGCTTGTGTCGGCCAGCGGCGGGAGCTTGGGCGGCGGGAGCTTGGGCGGCGGGAGCTTGGGCGAACGTCGGCGCAGCGATCAACGACAGCGCAAGAACGATGACGAAGCGCATCCACGCATGGCAGCGGGCGGCATAGATACGTTGCATTTGACCGTTCGAATCGAGCCTTCGGGTGCGTGCCAAGGTCTGCTGCCGTAGTCTCGGGAGCGCCCCGCGTAGCGCGGACACAGGCTTGTCTCAAGCCGGGCCGGAAAAAGCCAGGCAAAACCGTTCAAAATCGTCGTTTCTAGGGAAAACTCCGGCCTGCCAGCGCGCAGCCCTGTAATAGGAGGTCGCATTTCCGCCTGCCGGCCGGGCGGAAATGAGAATTGGCTTGATGGTCACGAACCAAGACGTGGCCGGCACAACCTTCGGCGTCACAGGGCGGGAACAACGCCGCAGGCGCGAGCTGCGTTGCAGGTCCGCGAGCGCCCCTCTCCACTCTCCACTCTCTGCTCTCTGCTCTCTGCTCTCTGGTGCGCGCGAAGCGCAGCACGCCTCGCGCCAAAGCGCGCGCCAAGCAGCTCAGCCTGCATGCCCGGAACCAAAACGACCGTGAAGTCTTGGAAGACCCCCCCGTCGGGGATCACGAAGCGCGTCAGATCACGATCGTCTTGGAAGCGCAGACTTAAAACACAATAGCTGACCGACTCGCTTCGAGACACCCGAAGGGGTGAACAGGCGCATGCGATCTCAAAGCGAAGGTGGATCGGCCATCACGGTACAGAACTCCGCTAGGCCAGAACAAAGCCAGATGCGAACACGCCCGCAAAAACGGGCCAAGCTCTCGAACACGCGCGAACCTCTCACACGTCCAAATCACCCACGCCCACGTCGTCGGCGCGATTCATGATGAAGTTGAAGCGCGCCGACGGATCCTTGCCCATCAGCTCGCTGACGATGCGATCAGTCTCCAGCGCGTCCGCGATGTTCACGCGCAGCATGCGGCGCGTGCGCGGGTTGAGCGTCGTGTCCCACAGGGTCTTGGCCATCATCTCGCCGAGGCCCTTGAAGCGCGTGATGTCGGGCTTGGTGTTGCCCTTCTGCTTTTCTTTGAGCAAGCGATCGCGGTCCGCGTCGTCGGCGGCCCAGTACGTCTCTTTGCCCAGGTCGATGCGATATAGCGGCGGCATCGCGATAAACACGCGCCCCTGCCTTATCAACTCGGGCAGATGACGGTACAGGAACGTCAAGAGCAGCGTCGTGATGTGATGGCCGTCGGAATCAGCATCGGCCAAAAGCACGATGCGCTGGTAGCGGAGCTTGCTGAGCTCGAAATTCGGTCCGATCCCGCAACCTAGCGCGGTGACTAGATCGGCCAGCTCCTTGTTCTCGATCACTTTGCCGACGCTCATGCCCTCGGTGTTCAGCACTTTGCCGCGCAGCGGCAGGATTGCCTGCGTATTGCGATCCCGACCTTGCTTGGCGGAGCCGCCTGCGGAATCACCCTCGACGATGAACAGCTCGGTGTTCTCGCGATTGTGCGTCAGGCAATCGGCGAGCTTGCCGGGCAGGGTCAAGCGACCGCTCGTCGCGCTCTTGCGTGACACCGACGCCGATGCGGCGCGTGAAGCTTCGCGCGCGCGCGCCGAAAGGATGATGCGCGCGACGATTTGCTCGGCGACCGTGCGGTTCGAGTTGAGCCACTGCTCCAGCGACGGGCGGACCATGCCGTCAACCACCGATTGCACCTCGGGGTTGTTCAGGCGATCCTTGGTTTGACCTTGGAATTGTGGCTCGGCGACGAAGATGCTGAGCACCGCGCCCCAACCTTCACGAATGTCCTCCGCGGTCAGTGTCACGCCGCGTGGCGTGAGGTTGTGCGTGTCGATGTAGTTGCGGATGGCTTTGGCGACGCCTGCACGCAGGCCGTTTTCGTGCGTACCGCCAGAACCCGTCGGAATGCCGTTGACGTAGCTCTTGACGACTTCTTCGGTCGCTTCCGTCCATTGGAAGGCGACCTCGATGCGCATCTCTTCGCCCTCTTTGTTGAGCACGAAGGGCGCTTCATGCACGGGTTTCGAGTGCGCCGCGCCGAGGATCTTCTTCAGGTAGTCGAGGATGCCGTCTTGGTGGAAGAAGGTCTCTTTCTGGCCGCTGTTCTCGTCGTTGAAATGGACCTTCACCCCGCGGTGCAGGTAGCTCGCGATCTCGAGGCGATCACGGATCGTGTCGGCGTTGAAGTCGATCTTCGGGAAGATCGTGGGGTCGGGGTGGAAGAACACGCTGGTGCCGGTGCCTTTGGCCGAGCCCAGCTTCTTCAGCTTCTGCGTCACCACGCCGCGGCTGAACTCGATCTGCCACTCTGCGCCATCGCGCTTCACCGTGACTTGCACCTTGGACGACAGGGCATTGACGACCGACGCGCCGACGCCGTGCAGGCCGCCCGAGGTCTTGTAGTTGTCGCCTTCGAATTTGCCGCCCGCGTGCAGCGTTGAATACACGATCTCCAGGGCGGATTTCTTGTGCTGCGGGTGCAGATCGACGGGAATGCCGCGGCCGTTGTCGCTAACCGTGACGGACTGCCCGTCCTTGTGCAACGTAACGTTGATCTCGGTCGCGTGGCCGTTCATGGCCTCGTTGACGGAGTTGTCGACGATTTCCCAGACCAAGTGGTGAAGCCCGGCCGAGCCCACGCCACCGATGTACATGCCGGGGCGTTTGCGGACGGGATCGAGTCCTTCGAGGACCGTGATGTCTTTTGCGGTGTAGCTCGTGGGCATTGGGATCAGTTCGAGAGGGGTTGCGGTGCGCTGGGCGTTTCGATCACGACCTTCACCAATTTACCGCGCTTGATCACGTCACGGCCCTTGCCGCCACGCGCCGTGAGCTCGTAGTCGCCACGCGCCAGTCGCTTCTCTCCACCGAGTGAGGTTTCGAGCAGCAACGTGTCGTGGCTGTCCTTGGCGGCCTTCATGGCCACCAGTGCGTCGTCGTCGTCCAGCTTGACGAGCAGCACGCCCTTGCCTGGTCCGGACAGGTAATTGACCTCGTCCACCGTGCAGAACAGGGCGCGACCCTCGCGCGTCGCGGCCATTACGACCTCTTTGCCGCGTGCCAGCGACACACCGACGACTTGCACGCCCTCGGCGGGCTTCGCGTAGCGCCGACCGGTGCGCGTGCTCGGTTCGATGAACGGCGCGATGCCGATACTGAACGCGTAGCCGTCGGAGGTGGCGGCCACGGCATAAGTCTTCGGTCGCTTGCCTTCGCCGCGCTCGGCGGTGTCACCCACTACGCGCGGGTCGAGCGAGAAGCAGGCCACGATCTTCTCGCCGTCCTTTAGCTTGAACAGCTTTTGGATGGGCTCGCCGTAGCCGGTGGTGGCTGGGACGTCGATCATGCGGCAGCTGTAAACGGTGCCGAAGTTGGAAAAGAAGGCCAAAGCCTCGCGAGTCGACCCTGCCACGCAGGCCAGCACCGCGTCGCCTTCGCGCAGGCGCGTGGAGACCGGATCTTTGATCTCCTTCTGACGCTTCACCCAACCGTCGGCCGTGAGCAGCACGACGTTGTCTTCGGCGACGATCAGGTCTTCCTCGCTGAACTCCTGCTCGTCGGTGATGTTTTCGATGCGCGTGCGGCGTTTGGCGTTCTTGCCGAATTTCTCGGTTACGGCGAGTAGCTCTTGGCGAACCAGGCCCCAGCGACCCTTGGACTCTTTCTCGTTCAGGAGCTCCTTGATCTCTTTGGCGCGCTTGCGCTTGTCCTTGAGCTCTTTCTGAATGACCAGAATCTCGAGGCGAGCCAGGCGGTACAGCTTCAGCTCCAAGATCGCGTCGGTCTGCTCGGCGTCGAGCTGGAACTTGACGATGATCTTTTGGGCAGCGTCGGCTTTGCCTTCGGAGGCGCGGATAATCTTCAAGATCTGATCGAGCGCGTCGAAGATCTTCTCGAAGCCTTCCAGAATGTGGATGCGCTTTTGCAGCGCCGAGAGCTCGTGGCTCAGGCGGCGCGTCACCACTTCCAGGCGGAAATGCAGGAAGTGCCAGAGGATCTGCTGCAAATCCAGGCGTTCTGGGCGACCGACCTCCGGGTTCTCCGTGGGCACCAGGCAGGTCAGGTTCACCGCGAAATTGTTCTGCAACGGTGTGTGTTTGAACAAGTACGCCAGCACCTTGTGCTCGTCGGCTTCCTTCTTCAGCTCGAGCTCGATGCGCACGTCGTCGGTCGATACGTCGCGCACGTCGAGCAACATCGGCATCTTGCGCGACACCACTACGTCCGCGATGCGTTCGACCAAGGTCGACTTGTTCACCGTGTAGGGGATGCTGGTGATGTTCACCGTCTTCGTGGTCTTGCCGGTGTCGGCCAGCTCCCACGTGCCGCGGACCTTCAGCGAGCCTTGGCCGGTCTCATAGACCTGCTTGAGCTCCTCCGCGCTGGCGACGATTAGACCTCCGGTCGGGAAATCAGGCCCCTTGATGGTGCGACACAGCTCACGCGAGGTGAGCTGCTTGCCTTCCAGGAGTGCGTCGAGCAGACGCACGGCGGCGGCCACCACCTCTTCGGGATTGTGCGGCGGAATGTTGGTGGCCATACCCACGGCGATGCCGGACGCGCCGTTGATCAGCATGTTCGGGATGGCCGACGGCAAGACCACGGGCTCTTGCTTCGTGCCGTCGTAGTTCGGCCGGAAATGCACGGTATCCTCGTCGATCTCGCCGAGGATTTGGTCGGCCAGGGTGGCCAGACGGCATTCCGTGTAGCGGTACGCGGCCGCAGGATCGCCGTCGAGCGAGCCGAAATTGCCGGAACCGTCGACCAAGGGTGCGCGCAGATTGAAGGACTGCGCCATGCGCACCAGCGCGTCGTAAATCGACGCATCGCCGTGTGGGTGGAAGTTGCCCATGACGTCCCCCACGATTTTCGCGCACTTGCGATGCTTGGCGTCGCCGGTCACGCCCTGCTGCCACATGGTGTACAGAATCCGGCGTTGCACGGGTTTCAGGCCGTCGCGGACGTCCGGGATGGCGCGGCTGGTGATGACCGACAAGGCGTAGTTCAGGTAACGGGTCTGCGCGATCTCGTGCAAAGCCGACGGTTCTTCCGCGAACGCCGGCGGTTCATCGCCGCCTCCACCCGGTCCGCCGCGCCTTTTCTTGGGCGGCTCGCCGTTGCCGGAGGAGTTCTTCGTGTTCTTGCTCTTGCCTGTCGCCAACGTTTCGCCTTCCCCGGCGACCCATCGGGGCGCCGGCACGCGCGATTCGCTAGCTTTCTTTCCAGCCGAAAGTCAATATCTTCAGAAGAAATGCGGGTCAGCACGACGAAAGCCCCCTGGTTCGCATTCGTCGTGTGCACGCTCGCGCAGCTCCCGGTGGCCTGTCGGAGGGGTCCCGGGACGGGAACGGGCGCGGCGTGCGCCGGCGCGGGGATCGTCAGCTCGCGCCGAGTCACCCAGTCAGGCGGTGCTGAGCTTGCAGCCGAAATCGTGCAGAGCGGGTGCGCGGATTGCTCCGAAAGCACGCGACCCGGCGCGCCCCCGGGGTCCAGCTGCGGCGCGGCGTCCGTGTGCGCCGAATTCTGCTGTCAGTGCCCAGATCCCGCGTCGAAACTGCGCTACCGGGCGCGCATTTGCGAAGCCGGGGTCTGTGGCAATTCGAGCGACGCTTGCCTCGCGGCGCGCTCAGCCATCGAGCCCGATGTCTGCCGGGGCGTCGAGCATGACTGACGCGACGCTAGTCTTCGCCGCGGAACTCGTCGACGGCGATGCCATAGCGCTTCATCCAGCGGTGTATCTGCATGCGCGCCTTGCCGAGCTCGCGCCCCACCGCCGCTACGTTTCCCTGATGATTGACGAGCATGGCGCGCAGCTCGGCTTCGCTCGGCACGTACAGCGCGGACGGCTCGGGGGCGCGGACGGGCGGCACCAAGGAGTTCCCCTTGCCGTAGTCGGTCATGGCTTCGAGTACTGCCTCGGGCAGCACTTCGGGGCCGAGCAGGGGGCTAGGGGAGAGCGCGACGCTGCGCTTGATGCAGCCCTCGAGCTCACGCACGTTGTACGGGAAATCATGCTGCAAGAGGCCGGTCATGTACGGGAACGAGAGCGCGTAGCTCGGGTACCCGGCGCGCGCCAAGAAGCTGCGCGCCAGGACATAGATGTCTTCTTTGCGCTCATGCAAGGGCGGTAAGAACACCTCGTACTCGTTGAGACGGGCGTAAAGATCCTCGCGAAAGCGCCCCTCGCGTTGCATGCGGCCGAGGTCTCGATGCGTGGCACACACGACGCGCACATCGACCTTTTCGGGAATGGTGGCGCCCAGGGGCAGCACCTCCTTGGCCTGCAGAACGCGCAGCAACTTGGCTTGCGCGTCGAGCGGCATATCGCCAATTTCGTCTAGAAATAGGGTGCCGCCGTCGGCTGCGCGGATCAAACCGGGCTTATCGCGGTCTGCGCCAGAGAATGCGCCGCGCTTGAAACCGAACAGCTCACTCTCCAGGAGCAACGCCGGAATCGCGGCGCAATTGACGGCGCCGAAGCGGCCGCTGCGCCCGCTCAGGCGGTGCAGCTCGCTGGCCACGACCTCTTTGCCGGTGCCGCTGGCGCCGCGTAGCACAACGCTGAGCGGTGTCGGCGCGACACGTTCCAGCTCGGCGACGATGCGATCCATTTGCAGGCCGCCAACGAGCAGGCTCGGCTGTGCGGCGCGCCTGCTCGAGCCGCGACTCATCGAGCCGTCCAGCCGATAGCCGGCGTAGTGCTCGGCATCGCGCTCTACGAACTTGAAGATCGCGTCACCGATGCGCACTTCGTCGCAGGCCTCGAGCGCGCTACCTTGGACGCGCCGCCCGTTCACGATCACACCGTTTCGGCTGCCCAAATCACGCACGTGATAGGCGCCGTTGGCCCAACCTATTTCAGCGTGTCGGCGGGAGACCGCGGGCACTTCGAGCTCGAGCTCGACTCCAGGCTCCCGCCCGATCACCATGCGTTCTTGCCGAAACGGAAAGGCCGCGGGCAGCTTCGCCCAGGACTCCGCGTACAAGAGCACCAAACCCGCGACCGGGCCTGTGCCGGGGCCA
>DATCFJ010000185.1:0-2435 GCA_036509605.1 Polyangiaceae bacterium
CTAGTTGTGTGGCGTGCGGCTCGAGTGGCGGCGCGGGCTCGTCGTCGGCGAACGCAGGAGCGCCCGGCAGCGCAGGCTCCCCGGGCGGCGCCGGAGCCCCTGAAAGTGCCGCAGCGGCGGGCAGTGCGGGCTCATCCGATAACGCCGGTTCGCCCGGCAGCGCTGGCTCGCCGCCCGTGACGAATCCAGAAGACGGTCCAGCTGCGGGCTACGCGGATGGTCACGCGGCCATTCCGGCGGCGGGTGCCGCCGAGGACGTTTCGAACCCGACCACCGTCGTCGGCATGGGCACGCCGGCCAGTTGCACCGGTGATGCGTTCGTGGCGGCGGTCGCGAAGGGTGGGGTGGTCACCTTCAACTGCGGTCCCGACCCGGTGACGATCGCTGTCACCTCTACGGCCAAGGTGTTCAACGACAAGGGCACGAAGCTCGTCATCGACGGCGGCAACAAGGTGACGCTGAGCGGCGGCGGGAAGACCCGCATCCTGTACATGTCCACCTGCGACAAGGCGCAGGTGTATCCGCCGGGCCCCGGTGACTGCAACACGAACCCCGGCGTTCAGCTGGTCGTTCAGAACCTCACGTTCGTTGACGGCAGCGCCAAGGGCATCCCCGAGGGCACGACCAACGGCGCCGGAGGCGGGGCAATTCACGCGCAGGGCGGAAGCCTCAAGGTCGTCAATTCACGCTTCTTCAACAACGTGTGCGACGACCTCGGCTCGGACCTCGGAGGCGGCGCAATTCGTAAGCTCGACTACTTGGTGGCGGCTGGCGCCGGGCCGAGCCGACCGGTGTGGATCGTCAACAGCACGTTTGGGGGCCAAGCGGGGCTCGGCAATTCCTGCGCGAATGGCGGCGCGCTGAGCAGCATCGGCGTCTCGTGGAACATCATCAACTCGGTGCTTTCCTACAACACCGCGGTCGGTCACGGCGCGAACAGCGGCATGGGTGGCAACGGCGGTGCCGTCTACAACGACGGCAACGAGATCGTGCTCAACGTCACGAGCAGCCTGATCGAGAACAACATGGCGAACGAGGGCGGTAGCGCGATCTTCTTCGTCAGCAACAACAAGACCGGCGCGCTCACGATCAAAGACTCGCTCACGCGAAACAACCCTCGCGGTACTTTCGAAACGGCCGATCTGCCCGGTTTCTACGTGATCGCGAAGGCTCCCGCGCAGGTCGTCAACTCGCAGATCCTGCGCTGAAGACCGCAAGCGCTGGTGCGTGAGCGCTGCTCCGTCAATCAGGGTGATTGCGGACAGGTCGTCGTGTCGAGCGCATTGATCCAGTCCCCCACCACGCTCGTTGCGCTTTGATCGACTACCAGGGACGCGATTTGGGGCATGCGCCCCTTCAGCGGGTTCGGCTCATTCATGCGCAGCCACATCAGTGAATCCAGCTCCTTGCCAGGCACCACCAGCTTGGTTTTCCCGGGGTAATTTTCGATAGCGCCCTTGGTCGAGTCGGCATTGCAGATCTTCATGTCTTTAATCGCTGTGTCGTTGCGCAGATCGAAGTTGGCGAAGTTGCCGCCGGGGCGGTGACAGAAGCCGCAGTTGGCGTGCAGGTAGGAGCGCGCCTTTTGCTCGGTGGTGGCGGTGCTCGGCGGATCGTCGGCTTGGCCTGGATAGGGCGCTACGAGCGCTGCCTTGTACGGCTTGGCAGGAGCCGTTTCGAACAACCCGAGAGTTGCGATCTTGTCGATTTGGTTCGTACCCTCGACTGTTCGATTGAGCTGCGCGGTTTCTGGTCCGAGCGTCGAGCCCGCGGAATTGTTGTGGCAGTTGAGGCAATCCTTTTGACTTGGGTAATGCCAATCGACCACGCGCTTTTGGGTGTCGAACATGACCTCAGCTCCGCTACCGTCGACGAGCGTGGCTTCGGTTTGCGCTTCGTCCCACTGGTAGCTGTAGCCGACCCAGTTGTTCAGATCGACGTGCATGAAGAGCCTGGTTTCGACGAGCTTGTTGTCGAAGGCGAAGGTTTTGATCAGCACGCTGCCGACCGGGAAGCTAAAGCGGCCGTCGTCGGCTGGGCCGTTCGGGCAATCGGCGGCGTTGGCAGCGCAATCGCGAACGTGAATCTTCGTGCCGGCGGGCAGCACGAACGCGCGCGTCTTGTCCGCCGTGTCAGACCAGAGCGGGCTGTTGACCTCGTAGCTGACGGCGCTTGCGCTGGGCTTGCTGGGGCTTGTGGGATCGACACAACCGGTCTGGCTGAGCTTGCTGATTGGGGAGAAGACGTCTGCCGGAGGCATGCACGTGGGCCCGGCGCCGGCCATGCCGCTCGCGCCTGCGTCGCCACCGCCGGCCGCTCCGCTGCTGCCCGCGCTCGCACCCGCGCCGCTCGCACCGGCGCCGCCAGCACCCGCGCTGCTCGCGCCCGCGCCGCTCGCACCGTTGCTGGGCTCTGGCGACGAGCTACCGCACGCG
>DATCFJ010000186.1:0-5188 GCA_036509605.1 Polyangiaceae bacterium
AAGAAGCTGATCGAAACCATGCGTGAGAAGGGCAAGCAGATGCGCGCCGAGCACGAGGGCATGGAGCACGGCGAGATGCACGAGCACGGCGACAAAGGCCCGGGCCATGAGCACATGGGACCTGGCATGGGCGGAGGCCACGAGCACATGGGGCCTGGCATGGGCGGAGGCCCGATGGGGCCTGGCATGGGCGAAGGCCCGATGGGGCACATGGGCGACGAGCTCGGCCTCACGCCGGAGCAAAAGGAGAAGCTCCACACCAAGCTCGAAGCGCAAATGAAAGCGCAGCACGCCGTGATGAAAGAGAAGATGGCCGCCACCGAGAAGCACATGGAGGCCATCGGCACTGCCTTCGAAGGCGACAAGTTCGACGCCAAGAAAGCCGGCGTCGGCACGCAGGCTCCGGACATGGTCAAGGCCATGGCGACTGCCAAAGTTCAGATGGCCGAGACCGTGCTCTCAGTGCTGACGCCCGAGCAACGCCCGAAATTCCTGGCGCAGGTCAGAGCGCACGAAGCCGAGATGGACTGAGAGCGGCGCGCTCACGCGAGAAGCCATTCCAAGTTTGAATTCCGACTTGGAATGGCGCGCGGCGTGAACTGCCGTTCCGCACGTGTGACTCAATTTCACAGGGCGGCTAACGGTGCGCCGGGCTCGAGACGACGAACGAAGCCGTGACCGGTGCCGTGCTGAGTGCCTGCGGAGCCACGGTGACGGCGCTGCGCGCTGGAATCGGCGTGGGCTCCAGGTACGCAATGCACGTCGCCAGCAACTGATGAGAGCCCGGGTCGAACAGATGAGCATCACCCGGCGCTCCGGCACGCTCCGACTCCCCGGAGATGAAGATCGCATCGCAGCCCATTTGCCCGGCTCTTTCGCGCAGTTTTTCGATCATCTCCGGCAGCTCTACTTGCATGCCATTGATCTGGTCGGCTTGAATGAGAGCAACATCGACGTGGGCCCTCGCGGGCGGTGAGCTCGAATAGACCTCGACGGCGTCGGCGGGGCGCGGAGTGAGCGCGCGAGGCGGGGCATTGAGCGCCGTGGCTTCTACGAACGTGCCGCAGCCTCCCAAGACGAGAACGCCCACGGCGAACGCGAAATCGACTTTCACTGGCATGATGTGAGCGCTGCTCCTCCGGGGACGTTCCCCGTGGAGCAACGCTCAGCAAAGCGCATGCCACGCCGCTTGATTCAGGCGCTCACTGTACGACGGGCGGGATGACGCCCTTGGCGCGTGCGGTTTCGCAGCCGCGTTCGACGCCGGTCATGCCTTCTTCGGTCTTGACGACCTTGAATTCGACGCGGCGGTTCTTTTCCCAGGCGGTTGGGTTGGAGGCGGGATCGAGCGGGCAGTACTCGCCGTAGCCTTGCGAGACCAAGCGACTGCCAGCGATGCCGCGCGTCTTCAGCGCGTCCATCACCGCTGCCGCGCGGAGCCGCGTTAGGTTCAAGTTGTATTCGTCCGTAGAGCGTTCGTCGGCATGACCGGCGACTTCGAGCACCGTGAACTCGGGGTGGCCCTTCAAGGTGGCCGCGACTGCATCCAAGATGGCATTGGACGCCGGCAAGATCTTCGCGCTGCCCGTTTCGAACTGCACCTTGTCGAGGATCACGATGTCGTTGCCTTCGATGATGACCTTGCCCTTGTCGGGGCAGCCGTCTTCGTCTTGGAAGCCGTTGTAGGTCTCCGGCTCATTCGGGCACTTGTCTTTGACGTCCGGGATCTGATCCTTGTCGTTGTCCGGATCGGGGCAGCCGTCTTGGTCTTCGAAGCCGTCTTTGTCTTCGGCGTCGTCAGGGCAGGAATCCTGCTTGTCCGGGATGCCGTCTTGGTCGTTGTCTGGATCAGGGCAGCCGTCTTCATCTTGGAAGCCGTCTTTGTCTTCCGGATCGTCGGGGCACTTGTCTTTCGAGTCCGGGATGCCGTCGCCGTCGCGGTCGCCGTCTTTCGAGATGTCGGGGCAGCCGTCTTCGTCGTGATCACCGTCGAAGTCTTCCGGCACGTTCGGACAGCGATCGTTCACGTCCAAGATGCCGTCGTTGTCGTTGTCCGGATCAGGACAGCCGTCTTCGTCTTTGAAGCCGTCGAAATCCTCCGGCTCGTCCGGGCACTGATCTTGGTCGTCCTTGTAGCCGTCACCGTCACGGTCGCCGATCGACGGCTCGTAGACGAAGCCGAGCACCATGCGCAGATTGGCGGCTTCGAAACCGGTCGAGAACGCGCGGCTGCCGGCGCCCATCATCAGGTAGCTGTTGTCTTCGACGAACAGCTTGATGCCGCCCACGAACTCTTCGCTCAGCTTCTGCTTGCTGTCGGACTCGCCGGCGAGCTGATACGAGGCGTACGTCTCGCCGACGAGGTCCAGCGCGTCCAGCACGCGGTACGACAGGCCCAAGCTGTACGTGCCCAGGTTCGACGCTTCGAAGGTGCCCTCTTTGAGCTGCGGCTTGCCGGTGACGTCGTTCTCGAACTTGGAGTTGTTGCCGCCGTGACCGCGGTAACCGACGTTGAGGCCGACCTTGAAGCGGCGCTCGGACCCGAATTGATTCTCGACGATGACCTGCGGCCAAAACCAAGCCTTGGGATCGGCGCCGAGGTCGCGCGCGGCGCTGGTGAGCGGAACACCGGCTTGCACGAGCACGGCCAGACCGATGCCGCGATCCACGCGCGTGAGCCGCAATTTGCCGTGCAGCGCGAGGAAGCTGAGCTTCTGCGCGTCGAGCTGGGCGGAGCTGTATAGGCCGCCGTTCGGGCCGATGCCGTAGGCTTCGTCCCCGGTCATCAAGTTGACGGGGATGCTGACGCCGACGATGGCTTTGTTGGCGATACCGTAGTTGAAGCCGAACGTGCCTTGGAACGAGTTCTGAACGAGCGCGGGAACGCCGGTGCCACTCGTGGTGGGGACGCACGTGTCGCTCGTGCAGTCAGCGCCCGTTGCATCCTTCGGCTTGCTGCTGTCGCGCGTGCGCATGATGCCGCGGCCGTAGTCGAGCACCAGGCCGAAGCTGATATTGCCGGCGCCCAAGATGTCGGAGCCGTTGACCGAGAAGAAGCCCTTGGAATCGACGGCCGGCCGGAACAGGTGCGTGTCCATGCCGTCGCCGTTGTTGAGCGCTCGGGCGTTACCGGTGGCCTGAGCATGGGCGACGCCGGGCGCGAGCAGCGCAAGCGAGAAAATGGAGGCCGCAGCCGTGGCCGCAGGAACCACCCCTGCGAGCTGTCGCCTCGTGTACCGCGTACGCATGCTTCGTAGCCCTTTCCACTCGCTGAAGTCTGGGGAATTACTAGAGCTTTAGCGAGGCCCGACCGTAGCATCCTGGAAAATGCCGTGTCAACGTGAGACCGCCGCGAAAAGCCCACAAAGAAACGCCAAATCAGCGCCTGCGAGCGTCTCATTAAACCTACTCCCGACCACCCGCTCGCCATCCGCGGAGCACGCCCGCTGGCATTCCCAGAGCACTTCGCGCGAGGCGCTAGCGGGCACTCCGTGACTAACGCTAGTGTGCTCCGGCCCTTACCGAATCGCGCTCTCGCGCGTTCAGCGAGTGGGCAATTCCTCCCGTGATGCGTCGCCTCTCGTTCTTTCAATTCTTGCTCGCGCTCACGCTGTGCGCATGGAGTGGCTCCGCGCGCGCTGAGCCGTTGACGCTTGCCGGCCGCTGGAACGCGACGCCGCTGAGCTCCACGTGGAACATCGGCGAGTGGGGCAGCGCGTGCGGACCGGCGCCGAGTGGCGGCGGTGCGCCGGGCGGTGCCGTGACCATCACCAGCAGCGGCAGTGAGCTACACTTCAGCGGCGCCGGCCGCGACTATTCGACGACCGAGTGCTGGGAGCAGTTTCCAGGCCTGTCCCGCGTGAGCCACAGCGGGGGCCTGCGCGGCTGGAAAAACAGCTGCAAAACCAAGACCGGCGATCCGCGGCAAGCCACCATCATCACGACCATCAGCGCCACTGACCGCCAGATCTCGTTCGACGAAACGGGGCAGTATCAGTTCATCATCAACGGTCAGAATTGCACGGCAAGTGTGCGCCGGTCGCGCAGCTTGTCGATCGTTCAACGCGAAGGTGACCACGGGCCAGTCGCTCCGCCGACACCAGCCGTGGCGACGCCCGCGCCAGCGCCGGCCGCAACACCTGCAGCAAAAGTTTGCACCTCACCTGGACCTCCCGAGCGACTCGAGGTGAGGCCCTCGCAAAAGCTGATGCGGCCGGGTGAGAGCTTCGAGTTCCACACGGTCGTGCTCGACGCAGCGGGTTGCGGGCTAGCGCTCTCACCGGCGTGGAAGGTCGTCACCGATCACGCCGCGCTGGAGCTATCAGGGCCAGGCAAGATCCGCATCCCGGACGATGCGCCTGAAGCCACCGTGGAGCTCCAAGCGACGCTCGCCGGCCACTCAGCGCACGTCACCGTCGAGATCGCGTCGGCACAGCGCTACGACGCATTGCTCGCACAAAAAGGCCTAAATTCCGAGGGCGAGTCGAGTGACGCCTCCGTCGCGCGCATCGCCACGACCTCAATTGGCGGCGGCAGCGTCGTCACCGGCGACGACTCGCAGCGACGCCGCGTGGTGTTCGTCGGCGTGGTGGGCGGCACGGCGTTGCTGCTCGGCTTGCTCGGCTTCATCCTCGTGCAGCACAGCCGCCGAAAACCGGTGGCAGCCGAAGCCCGCGCTCCACGCGTTCGCCTTGCCCCGGTGCTCACTCCGAGCGGTCTTGCGCCGCTCGCCAAGTTCTGCCCCACTTGTCGCGAGGAGTACCCCCCCGAGGCCGCGTTTTGCCCCAATGACGGTAATCGTCTGATTGCGGCGCGCGGCAACGAGGCGCCGTCGGGCCCGAGCGGTGGGGTGTGCCCCATCTGCGGCCAAGGCTACGATCCAGGCGTTTTGAACTGCCCCAAGCACGGCGAAGAGCTGCTGCCCGCCGCCGTTCAGGCCGGAGCGCGCACGGCTGAGGTGTCGGTCACCAAAAATATTTGCCCCGTTTGCGGCAAGCAATACACCGGGGACAGCCAATTCTGTGGCGGCTGCGGCGCCGCGCTCGTCCCGGTGAATTAGTGATCGTGCCACGCACCGATCAACTCGCACAAATGATCGTTTGGGGCCGGCACCAAACTCGGGGGTGGGGCCCCGCTGAATTACGCGCTTCGTGATCCCCGACGGGGGACATTTCAGCGGGCGCGGGGG
>DATCFJ010000187.1:0-3988 GCA_036509605.1 Polyangiaceae bacterium
AGTGCGGGTGGCGTGACGGCTACCGGCGGCGCGTCCACAGCTGGAGGAAGTTCAAACGGCGGAGCTTGCTCCGTAGCCGTGCTGCCCGCGGGCGTGCAGACGATGCTCGCGAACAAGTGCGCTACGTGTCATGGCTCGACCCCATTGTCCGGTCTGCCCTCGCTGGTTAGCTACGCAGACCTTACCGCGCCCGCGAAGAGCGATCCGAACAAGACCAACGCGGTCGCCGCGCTCGCTCGTATCCAAAGCAGCGCCTCGCCCATGCCGCCCGCGCCCGGAGCTCCGGTGGCCGCAGCCGACATCACTGCGCTCCAGGATTTCATTTCACAGGGCTATCCAAAGCCGACTTGTCCCAGCGGCACGGGCGGCGCTGGCGGTAGCAGCGGCAGCGGCAGCGGCGGAACCGCCGGAGCAATGGGCATGGATCCGCTTTTGGCGTCGCCGACGTGCACGAGCATGACCAGCTGGACCCGCGGCAACCAAGGTTCGTCATCGATGAACCCGGGCATGGCCTGCATCTCCTGCCACAGTAGCGGGGAAGGCCCCCGCTTCAGCATCGCCGGCACGGTTTATCCGACCGGGCACGAGCCTGATCGTTGCAACAGCTCGGTCGGCACGGCAGGGGCTCGCATCGTGATCATCGGCGCTGACGGAAAAATGGTCACCCTCACGCCGGACGGAGTCGGTAACTTCTCCTCGAATACCGCGGTGAAGACGCCCTTCCAAGCCAAGGTGACCTATCAAGGTCGAGAGCGCTTGATGGTCACGGCGCAGAGCTCCGGTGACTGCAACTCCTGTCACAGTCAAAACGGGAGCATGAACGCGCCGGGCCGTATCACCGTGCCATGACGTTTGCGCGAGGGGCGTGTCGGCGCCGTGATTCTACGGAGCGGTCAGGCGCGCGCCGCGAGTCGTGTCGGGGCGCCGCCGCCGCTCGCCATGTCGCGAGCGATGCGGCGCCAGTCTTCGATGTGGTGCGCCACGCCGAGCGTCCGCAGGTACGAGAGGTCGAGCGCGATCGCGCGCGCCGGTACTTCTTCGAGCGCCGGCACGTCTGGGTTGACGGACAGCAGGTTGCTCACGTACAGCGCCCCCGCCGCGTCGAATATGCGCGCGCCCGGTACGGGCTCCAAGTGGTGCGCGACCGCTTGCACTATCTTGGTCGGTAGGCCCCACAGGCCAAGCAGGTAACCGCCGACTTCGGCGTGCGTCGAGCCGAACAGCTCGAGCTCGGCTTCGTACAACGGCGACTTCCCGCGAGAGCTGGTAGAGAGCGCAATCGAAAAGCGCTGCGGCGCACGCGCAGCGAAGATCAGCTGCCCGACGTCTTGCAGCATGCCCGCGATCAGCACGTTGTCCCCGCCCGACTCGTGGCCGAGCAAACGCTTGGCGAGCTGCGCGGCGCAGAGCGAGCGCTTTTGCACGGCGTCGATCGAAAAGTCCGGAATTGCCTGAGAAACAGGGAACATTTTCGAGACTTCGACGGACAGCACGATGGCTTTGATGACCTCGACACCGAGGAACGCGACGGCTCCACCGATGGAGCTGACGTGTCGCGGTAGCCCGTAGAACCCTGAGCTCACCAGCTGAATGACGCGCGCCGAAATCGCGATGTCTCGTTCGACGATGTCCGCGATCGTGCGCGAGCTGGCGTGCGGGTTGCTGAGCGCGTTGGTGATCTCGACATAGGTGCGGGGCGCGGACGGCAATTCGTTGCTGCCGCCCACCATTTGCCGTAGCTCCGGCCGATTTAGTATGCTGCGAATACCGCACGCGTTGTCCAGCGTGGTCTTGAGCAGTTGTGCGTCGCACGGTTTGGCGATGAACTGATGCGCGAGCGGCAACGTAGTGCGCAAGACGTCGAGGCCGGTGTGGCCGGAGAGCAGGATGCGCACCATGCCAGGGTGCAATTCTTGAACACGCCGCAGCAACGTCGTGCCGCTCATGCGCGGCATGTGGGCATCGACCAGGATCACGTCGAAGGGCTGCTGGGCGAGCCGGTCGAGCGCCGTTTCGCCGTCAGTGACGAAATGAAGCTCCCAGGACGACTCTTGCGCGTATCGCTTCAAGACTCGTTCGATGCTGCGCAGAATCAGCTCGTCGTCGTCGACGAACAGGATGCGCCGTAGATCTGCTTCGCGCCTGCTGCTGCGCCGTTCAGAGGTCGGCGGGAACTGACTGGTTGCTGCTGGCATTGCCCCTGACAGGGAAGGAACGGCTGTCGTTCGAGCAGCTTGAGAAAAAGCGTCTCACTTGGGGCCGCTCATCGGCGATTTGCTTCACGTGGCGGCAAGTTTCCCGTTTAACCTGAACGGACGTTGCCCAAATTCGTCGTCTTCGCCGGAGCGTTCGCGCTGTTGCTCGTGCCCTGCGCGTCGACGGCGTCACCGAGTGCGCCGTTTCCGGTGGTCGACCTACACGTCGACCTCTCCTATCAATTCAATTTCAAGAACAAGGATTTCGCGTCCAGCGCCGGGCAGTTCTCGACGCGCGCGCTGCAGCGCGGCGGAGTGGCGGGTGTGGTGCTGCCGCTGTTCGTGCCGCGCGACGCGTCGCCTGACGGCCCGCGCGTCGTCGACCTCGAGCGCTCGTACGAGCGAGTGAGCCAGGCGTTGCTCCACACGCCACCGTTTGCTCCGGCCGGCTGCAGCGCAAAGCCCGGCAGCGTGCGCACCTTCTTTGCGTTCGAGGGCGCTGGGCCGCTCGCCTCCGATCCGGACTCGCTCGTCACCTGGGCTGCGCGCGGGCTACGCATTGTCGGTTTGGTGCACACGTACGCGAACGAGCTGGCAAGCTCGTCTGGCGACGCCCCGCCGAAGGCGTTCGGCTTGACCGAGCGCGGTCGCACCTTCGTCCGGCGCGCGTTCGCGCTGGGCCTGATCGTCGACGTGTCGCACGCTTCGGATCGAGCGGTCGCAGATGTGCTCGCGCTTTCCACGGAAACGCACGGGGTCGTCGTTGCGACGCACTCGAACGCGCGCGCACTCGCCGACCACCCGCGGAACCTGACTGACGAGCAGCTGCGCGGGATAGCCGAGACCGGCGGCGTGATCGGCGTGAATTTTCACGGCCCGTTCTTGGCACGCGGCCGGCGTGCGACGCTGAGCGACGTGGTGGCTCAGGTGCAGCACTTGACGCAAGTCGCCGGGCTGGACCACGTAGCGATCGGCTCGGATTTCGAGGGCGATATTCACCCGCCAGCAGAGCTTGCTGATGCCAGCCGATTTCCTCGCCTGAGCGCCGCGCTCGCCAAAGCCGGCTTCGACGAGCAATCGCTGCGTAAGATCTTCGCGGACAACGCGCTGCGCGTGCTCTGTCCTCGGAATCTCCCGAGCCCGCCGTAACCGAGCTTCCACGAGCACGAGCGCGCAGCTGCTTTACAGCGCGGGCGGGGCTTGATAGAGCGAAAAATCCCATGGCCACGCTCGAAGCCCGCTGTCTCGACGCCTTCCCCAATTGGCTCCGTTCGCTCGCGGACGACGCTCGAGCCCTGGCCTCCGTGCTCGAAGCCGACGCGCCGGACACTGCGCAGCGCCGCTCCGCCGCTGCGCTCAACTATTTGTTCAAGTCGCTCGACCTGATCCCCGACGGGCTCGAGGATCTCGGCTTCATCGACGACGCATTCGTTGTGCGCGCCGCAGCAGAATCCGTAAAGCTCGAAGCGGAGGGATCGCTTGCCGCCGACTCGACCGGAACGCTTGCCCGCCTCGCCGAGGAAGCCGAGCTCGTGCGCGAGTTTCTAGGCAGCGAATACGGCCGCCTCGCCCGTTACGTCGATGGCCTCGAGAGGGGCTCGGCTCGCGGCCGGACCGTGAGCGCAATTCTAAATGACCCCGCCCTCCGCGCCGACTTCGTGCGCGAAGTCAAAGAGTGGGCAGACAGCTATGCGGTGCCGAGCTTCACGCGAGACGAGAGAAACCTAGTGAAGCTAAGGTCTTTCTTGCTCGCAAAATTGCCGGCCTAGGTCGAGATTTTGTTGGGTTGATGG
>DATCFJ010000188.1:0-14672 GCA_036509605.1 Polyangiaceae bacterium
GAGTTCTGGGAGCGCGCGCCACTCGACTCCGTCGACGTTGCCGATCTCGAAAGTGAGCGAGCGCACGACTACGCCGTCTTGCCCGCAACCCAAATGGAAGACGTGGTCATCACGGACGGCGTCGTCGTCGACGGCGCACGGCGAAACCGCCAGCGAGATACGTTCTGGGTCGACGTCGCACCGCGCGCTCGCTTCGTGGCGCGCCTGGGCACAGACGAACCGGTGACGGTGACCCTGCGCATCGGCGGCCGGCTGATCGATACCTGGCTGGTCAGCAAGCAAACCTTCGAGGAGCACGCCGCCTCGCTGCCCGAAGACCAGGCGAACGGGCCAGCGCAGGTCGAAGTTCGCGCCGAAACCGGCGCCTTCACCGCCGCACATTACTGGGTGTACTAACCGCCAATCTGACCCTGCCAAATAAGTTTGCGGGCCGGCCCTGCCGAGCTTTGCTATACCGCGAACATGCGCAAACGCCCTCTTGGCAACACGGGGCTCTCCGTGTCAGAGCTCTCGCTCGGCACGTGGGGCTTGTCGGGTGATGGCTACGCGCCGATCCCCGAAGCCGACCAAGACGCTGTCATCGAGCGCGCGCTCGCACTCGGCGTAACGCTCTTCGAAACCGCCGACAGCTATGCCAAAGGCGCCATGGAGACGCGCCTCGGCGAACGCTTAGCCAAGCAGCCGGACGCGGTGATCGTGACCAAGCTGGGGACGGATCGCGAAGCCTCGCCGGCGCGCAAGAGCTTCACGCCCGCTTTCCTCCGCGAGGCCTTCGAGCGCTCCCGAGACCGCCTCAAGCGCGAGGTCGTCGACGTCGTCTTGTTGCACAATCCGTCCGAGCGCAGCCTGGAACGCGGAGAGGCCACGGCGGTGTTGGAAGAGCTGAAAGCGGCGGGCTCAATCCGCGCTTGGGGCGCCAGCGTCGAGGGTCTCGATCTGGCGCGCGCAGCGATCAAGCAAGGCGCGCAGGTGCTCGAGCTCGCGCACAACGCTTTTCACAACCGCACGCTCAGCCAACTGGCACCGGAAATCCACGGGCAAAATGTCGGTGTTTTGGCGCGTTCGGTGCTGGCGCATGGGCTCTTGTGCGGGCAGTGGCCGACGGACAAGGAGTTCGCCAGCAGTGACCATCGCTCGGAGCGTTGGACGACTGACGACTTGAAGCGACGCATCTCGCAGCTCAACGCAATCCGCCCCGCGGTGAACGGCACGACGGTCACGAGCTTGCGCGCGGCCGCGCTACGCTTCGTGCTCTGCAGCGACGTCGTGTCCAGCGCGGTGCTCGGCCCGCGCAGCGCGATGCAGCTCGATCAGTTGCTGCGCGACGCCGGCAGAGAGCCACCGTATCTGACGGTGGAAGCCCTGAACGCGCTACAGGCTCGGCTCAGCAACGTGGGGATTTCGGCGTGAGCCCGGGCGCGCCGGCAAGCCTCGCAGCGACGCTCGACAGCGTCGCGCGCGAGGCGGCCGCGCTGATTCTCAAAGTCTACGCGACCAAGTTCAGCGTCGACTTCAAAGCCCCGCGCGACCCGGTAACCGACGCGGATCGCCAGGCGAACGCGCTGATCTGCGAACGTTTGACGACGCTTTTCCCGGGTGTGCCGATCGTCGCCGAGGAGAGCGAGCCCGAGAGCTTCGCCGGGTACCGCAAGGCCGAGCGCATCTTCTTCGTCGACCCGCTGGACGGGACGCGCGAGTTCGTCGCCAGAAACGGCGAGTTCGTGGTCATGATCGGGCTCGTCGACGGCGACCGCGCTACGGCGGGCGTGATCCACGCGCCGGTGCTCGGCGTGTCGTGGGTCGGAGAGATCGCCAAGGGCGCTTTCAAGATCGACGCTGACGGCGTGCGCTCGCCGATCTCGGTCAGCCAGGTACCTGCGCTGTCTGAGGCACGCGTGGTCGGCTCGCGCTCGCACCGCAATCCCGCGCTAGAGCGCACACTGGCAACCTTGGGCGCACACGAGCTGATTGCTCTCGGCAGCGCCGGGCTGAAGGCGGCCGCCATAGCGCGCGGCATCGCCGACGCCTATGTTGCGCCACACTACGCCGGCAAACGCTGGGATGCCTGCGCCTCTGACGCGCTAGTCGCCGCGGCCGGCGGTAAGCTGACCAACGCGAACGGCGAGCTCTTCGACTACCGCGCGGCGGAGCTCGACAACGACCGAGGAATCGTGGCCACCAACGGCCTCATGCACGACGCGATCATCGAGCGCCTGATGGCTGCCCGCGGCGCTTCCAGCTAGAATCAAGCGAGTGAGCAGCTCGCCTCGAGACACTCGAAAGTCGCAGTCGAAGCTCGACGCGGACGCCGATGTAGTCGTGATCGGAGCCGGCATCATGGGGCTCTCGGTCGCCTATCATCTGGCCGCCGAGCACGACATGAAGCGCATCGTCGTGCTCGACTCGGGCTACCTGTGCGGCGGCGCGAGCGGGCGAAACGGCGGCGGCGTACGCGCGCAGTGGTCCAGCGAAACCAACATACGGCTCATGCGCGAGAGCCTCGATATGTTTCGACAGTTTGCCGAGCGACATCGCATCAACACCTGGTTCCGCGCGGGCGGCTATTTGTTTCTTGCGCGGAGCGACGCCGCCGCGGCGGAGCTCTGCACGAACGTCGAGCTTCAGAATCGCTGCGGAGTGCACAGCCAGCTGCTCGAGCCAGCCGCAATCAAGGGTATCGTGCCGCAGCTGTCGACTGAGGGCGTGCGCGCAGCGAGTTACAACGCGCGGGACGCCGTGGTTTTTCCGTGGCCCTTCGTCTGGGGGTACGCGGAGAGCGCGCGCAGCCTCGGAGTTTCCGTGCAGCCGTTTACGAGGGTGACGAGTATCGAGACACGCGGCCGTAGCATCGTTTCGGTCATGACCGAGCGCGGGCGCATACGCACGTCGGTGGTCGTCAACGCGTGTGGCGCGCACAGTCCAACCGTCAGCAGCATGCTGGGCATCGAGCTACCCACCCATCCGCACCGTCACGAGATCTGCTCGACCGAACCACTCAAGCCCTGGTTGCAACCGCTCGTGGCCGACTTGAGCGACGGGCTTTACTTCTCGCAGTCGATCCGCGGTGAGATCGTCGGCGGGGTTGGCAACGAGCAAGTGCCGAGCGGTCCGGATCAGCGCTCGTCCGCGCGTTTTCTCGCCCTCTACGCGCGTGCGCTCACCCGAGCCTGCCCGTCGCTCGGCGCGGTTAAAGTGCTGCGGCAGTGGGCGGGGCTATACGATATCTCGCCCGACTCGAATCCGATCATCGGACCTGTCGACACAATCGACGGATTTTTCCTGTTGAGTGGTTTCATGGGTCACGGCTTCATGATGGCACCCGTGATTGGCCAAAGAGTCGCTGCGTGGATCGCGAAGGGCACGAGCAGCGAGCTATTCGAGCGCTGGTCGCTGAGGCGCTTCGCGACCGGTCGGCTGCTCGAGGAAGGAATGATCATCGGCTGAGCGGCGGACCCCCGAAAGACGCGATGGTGCGAAATGTAGGTGCAAGAGCGCACGTTGACAGCGCCGATGCGCTCCGAGTAGCGTCCGCACACACCGGGAACCAGGGAATTTTGGCTGTTTGCGCCTCCCCGGCTCGGCGTGACTCGGACCCTTCATCTGCCTCGGGAGGCATCTCCATGCTGCGCTCTTCGCGTACGATCGCGTCGCTCATCCACTCGTTAGTCCTCGGCACCGCCACCGCGACCACTTTGGTCATGGTCGCAGCCTCCGTCGTCGGCTGCAAAGACGAGAGCCAGCCCGATTACTGGGTGGAGAAGCTCGACGACCCGGCGTGGCGAGCGCGCGCTGTGAAGCGCCTGGAGCAGTTCTTCGAAGATTCGGTAACCAAGAATGGCGACCTGAAGTCGGAGGGCGTCCAGACCCTGATCGGCAAGACCGTCGACCCGCTGACCAAGACTTACGTCGATAGCTACGACACGCTCGACGACAAAACCCGCGTCTCGCTGATCAAGCTCCTGGCCGCCTACAAGGACAAGCGCATCGAACCGGCCGTGAAGAAGGCGTTCGACGAGTTCGTCAAGCACCCGGCCACGGCGAAAGACGATCAGGACATCAAATGGGCCGCGATCGCTACCAGTGATTTGAAGCTGACCGGCGTTTCGGACTCACTATTGGCGGCTTTCATGAAGCTGCGTGCGAGCACGATGCTGGGCGGCGTGGCCTATCGCGATGTGAACGACGCGATGCGTGTCGCCCCCTCGAAAGCTTGGGTCGGCCCACTGGTAAAGATGCTCGACGCGGATATGGTCGCGCCCAAGACCTCCAAGGACAAAGATCTGATCGACCCGTTTCGCGATCAGCAGTTCTGGCAAACGGCTTCGGCCGAGGTGCTCGGTCGCATCGGCGATCCGGCCGCGGTGACGCCACTGCTCAAAATCATGCTCGACCCAGCCAAGGGAGATGTGCAGTCTACCGCGTTGCTCGCCTTGGTGAAGCTCGGTAAGCCGGCGGCCGACGCAGCCGTCAAGTTGCTCAAGGGCCAAGACGACGCGCTGATCACGTTCGGCGCACGTCGCATCAAGGAAGTCTCGGGCTCCGACGCCAAGGGCAAGACGTACATTCCGACCGCCGCCCTGATCGTCGGCACGATCGGCCGCGGAGACACCATCGGTCCGATGGTCGATGCGCTCAAAGCCGAGACCGACGATGGCAACAAGGCCGTCATCGCGCGCGAGCTAGCCAAAATCCCGGCAACCGATGAGTCCAAGCAAGCGTTCAAGAAGGCCTACGAGCAGCTACCCATCGACGCTGAGATCACGAACGGCGGCAGCGCGCTCGAAACCCTGACCGAGTCCGCAGGGCAGTTCTTCGACGCCTCGCTGGTCGACTGGCTATTGGAGCGCGCGGCGAAGGCCAAGGGCGCTGAGGAGGATCGCAAGTCGCTGCAGAGCGCGATCACGATCACCACGCTCAAGTTGGCGAAACCGGACCAACTGCCGCAGGTCAAGGTGGCCGTCGACAAGTATGGCTCGCAGCTGGAGAAAGCCAGCTTCGCGGTGGTGGCCAACATGCTGAAGGCTTGCGGGGACCGCGTGCCTTGCTACGTCGCGGCCCTCGAGAAGAGCGAGAACCAGGATCAAGCCAATCAGTTCGCCGGCATCAAGGCGGGCTACATGATCGGCATCTTGGGCAACGAACAGAATCGCGACGAAATCGTGAACGGCATCGATTCGATCACGAACGCCGCCGTGCGTTTCGTGGCGGCCGAAGCAATCGATCACCTGTCGCCCAAAGGTTCCAAGGACGCAGCAGCCAAGCTGACGGCGGTCATCGAGAAGAATGCGAAATCTCCGGACCGTGAGAAATCGGCCGGCGACTCGCCGCTCAAGCAGGTCGTGTACCGCTTGGAAGCGCGCACGAACTGAGTCGCAGAGTCATGTCGAGCCTCCGTCTCGAAGTCCGGGCCGGCAAGAGCGCCGGCCGCGTTCTCGGCGTGGAGCTCGACATCGTTCGCATCGGGCGGGGGCAGAACAACGATCTCGTTCTCGAGGACACGCTGGTGTCCAGCGAGCACGCGCGGATCGTGAACAGCGAAGACGGCTTCCTGCTCGAAGATCTGGGCAGCACGAACGGCACCTGGCTGCGTCGTGGTAGCGATCAGCAGGCGCTGGGCGAAGGCCTACGGGTGGTCGCACTCGCCCCCGGGGATCGCATTTTGCTCGGCGGCAGTGAAGGCGAGGGCAGCGAAATTCAGGTCGATTTCGCCCCCGAAGCGGACACGCTGCAAGTCGCGTTGGTGCGCCCGCTGAGCGAGCTTCAAAAGCCGACATTGGGGCTCGCCGCCTCCGATGACCGGCTTCGCTCGCTGGTTCTGGCGCTACGCGACGTGGTCAGTCACGAGGGCGTGAGCGACGTCGCCAGAGGCATCGCGGATGCCGCGCTCAAGCTGGTACCGCGCGCGACTCACGCGACTGTCGTGTTACGTCAAGACGCGGAAAGCGGCCGCGACGGGAAAGCCGTCGGTTTCGTACCCGTAGTCACCCGCGTGCGCGGTGCTACGGGGCCTAGCGCGCCAGAAGGCCCCGTGCGAGTGACGCGCAGCGTAGTTCGCAAGGTGATTTCCGAGCGAGCAGCAGTGTTGGCGGCCGACGCACCGAGCGAGACCTTCAGCTCTGAGTCTTTGCTCGGCGCCAGCATCCGTAGCACCATCGGCGTACCGCTCTGGAAAGACGACCAGATCTTGGGCGTCTTGCAGCTGGACAATCGCGATGCACCGGCGATGTTCGAGACGCTCGACGTCGATGCGCTGGGCGCCTTGGCCGTGAGCGCCTCGCTCGCCATCGCCAACGCGGAGCTGATTCAGAGCCTGAGCTTGGCGCGCGCGGAGCTCAAGAAGGAAAATCAGTACCTGCGCGGCCGAGAGCGTGCGCGCACCGGTGGAGTGCAAATCATCGGCGAGAGCAAAGCCATGAACGAGCTGCTGCGCCAGCTCGACAAAGTGGTCGATACGCGGGTCAGCGTGCTCATTGAAGGCGAAACGGGGACGGGCAAGGAGCTGATTGCTGCCAGCGTTCACTACCGCTCCAAGCGCAAAGACAAGCTGTTCGTTGCTCAGAACTGCGCTGCGTTTCCAGAAAACCTGTTGGAGAGTGAGCTATTCGGACACAAGCGTGGCGCGTTCACCGGCGCGACCGACGAGAAGAAGGGCCTGTTCGAGATCGCGGACGGCGGCACGCTGTTTTTGGATGAGCTCGGCGAGATGCCGCTCGCCTTGCAGGCCAAGCTACTGCGCGCCCTTCAGGAGGGCGAGATAAGGCCCATCGGCAGCACGCAGGCCAAGCAGGTCAACGTGCGTATCGTGGCCGCCACGAATCGAAACCTGGAGGCCGAGGTCAAGGCCGGGCGCTTCCGCGAGGACCTGTACTACCGGCTCAAAGTATTTCCGATTCGCGTCCCGCCGCTGCGCGAACGTCGCGACGACATTGCCCCCTTGGCGACCTTCTTCCTGGCACGCTACACGCGCGAGATGGGCAAAGCCGTGCTCGGCTTCGCCCAAGAAACCCTGGAAATACTCAGCGCCTACGACTTCCCGGGCAACGTGCGCGAGCTCGAAAACGAAGTTCAGCGTCTGGTCATCCAAGCCGACGACGACAGCTTCCTTACGCCCGAGCTACTCAGCCCGCGCGTGAGACAAATCGAAAGTGTGCTGCTCAGCGCTGGTGCCGCAAAAGGCTCGCTCAAAGAGATGGTCGACCAGGTCGAGCGTCACATCTTGATCGAAGCACTTCGGGAACACGGCAACAACAAGACCGCTGCGGCGAAGACGCTCGGCATCACGCGCGAGGGCTTGCACAAGAAGCTGAAGCAACTGGGCGTTGGCTGAGAAAGTCGTGAGCTGCGACGCGCGAAAGGCTACTGAATCCCGTACTCTCTTAGCCTTCTGTAGAACGTCCGCCGCGGAATCCCGCTGATTTCCGCGGCCTTTACGCGATTCCAGTTGCTCTCGCGTAGAGCCTCCATGATTCGGTCGCGCTCCTCGCGCCGGTGCTCGGAGACTCCGCCCTTGCGCAACTTGATGGTGGCGCCGCGTGGCACGGCGAGCTCCCGCTCGCGCGGCACTCGCGTCGCGCTGGCTTCGCCCGAAACCCAGCCGTCCGGGATGTCAAAATCGGGCGCGTCGAGCTCTGGGTCTTCGCTCATCACCCAGGCGTTGAGGAGCACATTCTCGAGTTGGCGTACGTTGCCGGGCCAGCCGTATTGCGCAAGGCGCTGCAGCGCTTCCTTGGTGAGGCCGTTCTTCTCGCGCTTGTAGCGAGCCGCGAACAGGCCCAAAAAGTGGTCGACGAGCTGCGGGATGTCCTCGGGGCGTTCGCGTAAGGCGGGCACGCGCACTTCGACGACGTGGATGCGGTAGTACAAATCTTCGCGAAACTTGCCCTCGGCCACCATTTGCGAGAGGTCACGGTTGGTCGCGAACAGCATGCGCACGTCGATGTCTTCTTCGCGGCTGCCACCCACCGGGCGCACTTTGCGCTCCTGGAGCACACGCAGCAGCCCAGCCTGCATTTTCAGCGGCGTCTCGCCGATCTCGTCCAGCAAGATGGTGCCGCCTTGGCAATCGCGAAAGAGCCCCTTGCGGTCCCGGTCGGCACCGGTGAACGCGCCCTTTACATGCCCGAACAGCTCGCTCTCCAGTAGATTCTCGGGGATCGCGCCGCAATTGACGCCTAGCGTGCGCGCCTTGGAACGCGCCGAAGCGCTGTGAATCGCCCGCGCGACCACTTCCTTACCTGTACCGCTCTCGCCCGTGATCAGCACCGGCACGTCGGTGTCACGCACACGGTCGATCAGCGCGTACACGCGGCGCATCGCCTCGCTGGTGCCAACCAAGCCTTGATAGCCGAAATGCCCGTACAAGGTCTCACGTGCGTCGCGCAGCTTTTGGCGTGCACGCTTCAGTTGTTCGGTGCGGCCGTCGAGCAGCTCACGCAGTCGTTCTTGAGCTTCCTCCAGCGCGCCGTTGGCGCTGGCCAACGCGTCCGCGCGCTGCTTGTTTTCGTTGATCAGCCGCGCGTTCTCGAGCGCAATCGCGACTTGATCCGCAAACGCGCGCAGGGTCGGCAATTCACGCTCGAAATGCGCGCCCGGTCGCAGGCGGGTCTCGAGATACAGCGCGCCAATGGCAGCGCCCGAAGGAGCCAGAATCGGCAAACAAACCACCGATTCCAGGTTCATCTGATGCACCGACGCGTAGCTCTGCATACGCGCGTCGCTCTGCGCATTCATGGTCAGCACCGGTTCACCGCTTGCCACCACGGTCTCCGCGATCGAACGCGAAAACTCGGCGTGCGCGGCGTCGCCAGCGCGCGAACGCGATGTGTGAACGGTGAGCGCGCCGGAGGCTTGCCTGAGCAGCACGAAGCCATGCTCAGCGCGAGCCAGCTCCACGGCGTAATCGGTGACGCGCTCGGTCAACCGTTCCAGGTCGAGCTCACCGACCAGCCGGCTATTGACCTCGAGGATGCGCGACAGACGCTGTTCGAGCGGCGTGGAGCTGAGCTGCGAGATGGACGTGCTGATGGCGTGCAGAGTACTGCTCGTGCGCTGCGTGAGCGGCCCGCCCGCGCGCAGCGCGTTGAACGGTAGAAATTCCGTCGCCGCGACGCCGATCGCAGCGGGCACCGAAGCCCGTAGCGTGCGACGGCGCGCGTCGTTCCAGTACACCTCGCGCAAATCACGAGGCAGACGCGCGCCTATCTCTTCCAAGACAGCCAAAGCTTCTTCGCGATCACGCCGCGCCAGAAGCGGCTGACCGCCGGCCTCTTCCAGCTCCGCGCGTGCCTCGAGTGCGCGCCAAGTCCAGTCCTTTTGCGTCGCGACGCGAGCGGCCTGCAGTGAATCGTCGAGGTTCGCGCGCGCACCGAGCTCGTCGCCGAGCAGGTTCTTCAGGCGCGCCGAGGCCAACAGAAACAGCGACCGATGAGCTGCCGCTCCCGCCAACTCGGACTCGGCGCGACTGAGCGAGACGCGCAACGCGGCCAGATCTGGACGCGCGATTCTGGTTGCGGCGAGCACGCCTTCTAGGCGTGCTTCGGCGGCGTCAACGCTGCGATCCAGCATTTCGAATGCTTGCGCACACGCCTCATATCTCAGCACCGCCGATTCGCCATTGCCCTGGCGCAACTCGAGCTCGGCCTCGAGCCCCAGAAGCTGAGCGCGCTGCACCGCGCCGAGATCAACGCGTTGCTCCTGCAATGTCTCGATGCTGCTGCGAGCACGCGCCAAGCGACCGAGGTACAGATCGGTATTGGCAAGGTTCAACAGCGCTTGCAAGGTGCTCGAGCGGCGCCCCGAACGGCGACCCATATCGACCGCTGCTTCGAAGTGCTCGATGGCGCCGGCAATGTCGCCGCGGATCTTGAGTAATCCGGCTAAATTCAGCTGCGCAGTCGCGAGCGCACCGGCATCGCTCGCACGTTCTGCGGCGGCGATCGTGCGGCGATAGGCGTCGCGGGCTTCGTCGTTGCGGTCGCTGCGTTGCAGAACGAGCCCAAGTGATCCAAGGGCGAGCGCTTCTAGACGAGGCGCCGTCTGCGACAAGGCTTCCTTCAAAGCATGTTCGAGTGCTGCTTCTGCCTCATCGTGCTTGCCGAGCATGGACAGCGCCAGACCGCGATACGTGAACGCCTCGGTCGCTACGTGCGACCCTTCCGCCAATAGCGGCTCGAGGATCTGCAACGCGCGTTGGTAGTCACCCACGCCGAGCTCGGAACGCGCCAGATACAGGTCGATCGAGCGCTGCTCGGCCGGGTCGCGATCGGGACGATCCGAGACCGCGGAGAGCAGCGCGCGCGCCGCCACCGTGTCACCCAAACCGAGCTGCAGCCGAGCACGAGCGATGACGACTGGAATGCGTTCGTCGGACGCGAGCATATCGAGCGTCGTCTTGGCGTCGTTGAAGCGGCCGTGGTCCAAGAAGTATTGGGCGCGCTCCAGCGGATCGGGCGGTAACACCGACCGCACATCGACCGAGCCGAGCACCCTCTCCAGGTCTTCTTCGGACGCGACCGCGTCGCTGGCGATGATCCGCACCAGCCGGCGCAACTCTCCAGGACGGCCACCCGAGACCTCGAAGACACGCTTGAGCAGGCTTTGCGTGAGCGACGGTACGGCGCGGCGCAGCAGGTCGATCGCGGCGTGCTCGTCGAGCGGCGGCACCACGAATTCCAGGGCTTCGACGCCTAGCGAGCCACCTCCGACGGTAACCAGGCGTGCCCCCGCCACTCGTGCATCCGCGAGCATCCGCAGACCTTCGTCTTTGAGCGCGTCTGCGTCGTCGATCAAGACCAAGACGCCGTGCAGCGAGGCGTGAGCGGTAAGCTCTGCGCTCAAGCTCGACGTCGAGGTCACCTCTTCGATCCACGCCAGAGCGCTGCCTCGAACGCCGAGCGACCACGCCGTTCGACGCAAGAGCGCGGTGCGACCGGAGCCCGGCGCGCCCACGATGCGCAAGTGCTGACCCGGCGAGAGAGCGCTGACGCGCTCCAGGAGTTGCGCGGACGTCGCGTCGATGCCGACCACCGGCCACAACGCGACTTCGTCCGAGGCCGGCTCAGCGCTGGCAGGCAGACCTGCCGCGCGCCGTAGAGCGCTCGCAAACTCGTCGACAGAGGGAAAGCGATCGCCCGGCTGAGTCAAGGTCGCGCGCTTGGCGACTGCCATTAGCTCGCGCAGGTGCTCCGCGCTCAGCTCCGAACGCCGACTCTCGCCAACTATCTCGGCCAAGGTCACGCCCAACGCGTAAACCTCGGCGCGCACGGTGAGCGGCGCGTCATGGAACAGCTCCGGTGCCGCGTAGCGCGGAGTGAGCCCCTCGGCTTGCGCGCCGCCTTCTCGAAACGGTGCTGCCAAGCCGAGATCGACGAAGGTCGCGCGGCCGCCCAGCTCGACCACGATGTTGGCGGGCTTCACGTCGCCGTGAAACAGGCCAGCACGATGCAGCACCGTGAGTTGATCCGCGGCACGTGACAGTGCCGAGAGCGCGCGGAGGCTCGCGCCCTCGGACATGATCTCCTCCAGGCTCTGGCCGTCGACCAATTCGCGAACCAGAAACGCGCGTCCGCTGCGCGGTAAGAGCCCGAAGCGAACCACGCGTGGCACGCCCAGCCCCTCGAGCCCGGACAGCGCGACTGCCTCGCGCACGAGCGCGGACATCTCGCGCTCGCTGGCCTCTTCAGCCAAGACTTTCAGGGCATATTTCCGCCCTGAATGGCGATCGCGCACCGCCCATACTTCGCCCCCACCCCCCTTGCCGAGCTGGGCGAGCGGCTCGTACCGACTTGGTAACTCGAGCTCGGCCACCGGTGCTCGACCTCAGAGCCCGTAGTCGGCGCCGAGCCCGAGGAAGAACCCGCTCGTGCCGAAGCCCGCGTCGAGGCGCGCGATGAAGTTGCGATGCGGCTTGTAGCGAAGACCGGTCTGCAGCACGAGCCACGGAAATACGACTGGCTTGGAGCCACCGTTGGCCCAGCTTGGTTCGGTGTAGCCGTAGTGCTTGCCCGGAGCGCAATAGCCGCGAGTGTCATGGGGATCGTTGGGACCGGCGCACTCCACGTAGCCCGCGCCCGTGCTGTCGTTTGCACCCGGGCCTGCGTACGCTTGTTGTCGCTTGAGATCACCCCAGACGAACCCGAAGCCCGCGCCGACGCCGTAGTTGAAGGCAAACTCCGGAACGATGTCGTGGCTCCACAGAAAGTCCGCGGTCAGGTACAGCACCTTGATCTGGCTTTGGACGAGCTCCCAGGCGTCCGCAGTGTCGGTCTTCGACTTGAAGGGCGTGGGATCCATCGCGTAGGAGGCGTACCAAGCGGAGAAGTCGTATTCGAAGGCGTTCTTGCGAATGGTGAACTCGGGACCGAAGCCGTTCGCGAGCACCGTGCGGCCACCATCGCCGAACAGGTTCTCCATGAACTTCGGGACGATCACGGCGCGGTAGCGGAGACCGACGCCGTAGTACGTCTGCCCGGATAACTCGACCGGGGAGCCGCCCGCTTCGGCATCCGCGACCAAGCCCGAGTCTTTGGGCGCTGCCTTTGCGGCGGCGTCATCGCCAGCTGGAGCATCGCCATCGGCGGGCTTGTCTGCAGCGTCGTCGGCCTTTGGTGCGCTGGCCGCGTCCGCTTTCGGCGCGGCGGCTGCGTCTGCCTTCGATGTTGCGGCCTCAGCTTTCGGAGCAGCTGAGGCTGTAGACGCGAGCGTTGCGGAGCCCGCGAACGCCAAAATAAGCACTGGGATCAAGCGAGGGGTCATCTGCATCTCTCCTTGTAAGCGCGCGGATAGTGGCATGGCACAGTGCCAACTGGCAAAGCTTGTCCCGCGAACCGCGAGAGTCTGCGCGGGGCGAAGGGACGCGAGCCCGCACGTGGCACAGTCGTGTCAAAGCTGTGCGCGTCTTCAGCGCGTGCCTACACGGTAGGCGAAAGTGCGCGAGTCAGCGTTCAGCATGGAAGTCGCGTTTCTAGTGTCGCGCTAGCTTTGCGCCCGTGGCGTCGTTATCCTGATGGAATGGGCCGACGCGTTGGACGCGTACTCAGTGTAACGGCGTGGCTCACGTTGTTGGGCGCGTGCGGCGCCAGTCACTTCGTGCAGCGCGGAGCCGATCTGTACGGCGAAGGGCGCTATGTCGAGGCCGATGAAGTCTTCGAGCGCAGCGAGCCTCGTCTGGCACGCGCGCCTCTGGAAGAGCGCGCGGCCTACGCCGCCTATCGCGGCGCGACCTTCGTAGCACTCGGCGATCTCGTGCACGCTCAGCATTGGCTAACCGTCGCGTCCGACATCGAGCGCGCGCGGCCGGGAACGATGCGCACAGAAGAGCGAGCCTTCCTGGACGGCGCGTGGCAGGCGCTTAGCCATCGCCTGTCGCAGACGCCACCCGCGCCCATGACGACGGCGATCGCGTCGTCGAGCCAAGCGCCGTCACCCAGCGTCGAGATCGCGCCGCCCAACGCGAGCCCCGCGACGCAGCAGCATTCGCTAGTACCTCAGTGAGCGCCGCTCACTCCCGCACGATCATTGCGCGGCTACGCCGCCAGCCTTCGACACATTGAAGCTGAAGTCGTGCTTGGGCCCCGACACGGTGACCTTGATCGTGTCACTGTCGACGCGCGAGAACGCCATCGACACGCTTTTGCCGTAGGGTGTGCTCAGCGAGTAAGTGCCGGCCTGCGGCACCGGATCGGCCCAGCGCATCTGCACGCCGTTGATGCTCAGATCCCAGGTGCCGCGCTCGCCTGTCCAGGTGCGTGTGCCGTCGACTTGAATCCCGTCGCTGATCCCACCGGCGAGCGGCGTCTGCGTGCGGTCACCGGTACCCTCGCCAGTGCGGTGAGTTGCGAGGTGTGTCCACTTGACATCATGCACGACGTGGCGCGTTTTATTGCTGAAGTCCCAGGTCACCTGAGCGGTCCCGTCTAGCTCAACGACGCCGTTCGAGAGGCCCGTCCACTTGTGGTCGACGACAACGTTGTCCATGTCGTTCTTACTCACGGTCACCGAGCTCGAGCCAGAAAAGGTATGCCCGTGATAGGTGCAGTTACCGGGGTTCACGCCGTACTCGATGGCCAGCGTTGCGCCTGACAGCGACACGTCAGCGCACGGCAGCTGGGTGTTCAGGAACGTCTTGAGCTCGCCTGCCGCCTGCTCCACCGCGCCACCGATGGTGAAGTTCGTCGAGATATCGACGCTGGCGGCTGACAGGTTTTCAGCCTGAGAAGAGGCCGACGCTTGCTGCAGCGACTCGCTCGCCTCGGCAGCGGTCAGCTCGGCCTCTTTAGGGCAAGCACCGAGGGCGATGGGGAGAACCAGTAAGGCAAACGCGCGTTTGTTGATAGGCATCGGTTTTGTCCCTGACCTTGCAGTCAGCGTGCCAGATGAGTACGACCCCCAATCGCGTAATTTTAGCCCAGGTGCGACAACGCCCCACGAACTCTAGTTCGCAGGGCGTGAACCGCAGTTATCGCTCGTAACGGGCCCGCCCACTCCGGACAGGCCAGCCGCATGCCCAGGTGCGCGCGAGCCGCTTCGGAACACCCGAAGGGGTGGAGCGCCGCACGCTTCGCGCCGCAGCGCGCGCCAGACAGTCCAGCCGCATCCCGCGGTGCGCGCGAGCCGCTTCGGAACACCCGAAGGGGTGGAGCGCCGCACGCTTCGCGCCGCAGCGCGCGCTAGAC
>DATCFJ010000189.1:0-2070 GCA_036509605.1 Polyangiaceae bacterium
GTACCAGGCAGCGAGCTCCGCCGCGCAGCGCGTGACGTCCTCCGGCACCGTGCCGCGCTCCGGATTGCGAATCACGACATGGCTTCCCGGCGTACCGCCCGCCACGTGCAGCCAGAGGTCGTGCGGCTCCGCGACGTTGAACGTCAGATGGTCGTTGTCCGTGGCCGCCTTGCCGACCAGGATTTCGAAGCCGCTCCGCGTAAAGCTCCGGTAGGGGCGGCCTTTGCTGCTCACTCGCTCCGGCATTTCTGCGGCCCACACGCGCTGGGCTTCTGCTCGCACAGCAGGCTCCCGAGGACGAGCGTATCGGCGAGTCGTCGTACGAGACTCATCGTCTACAATCTGTCATACGCGCCCTGGGCTCGCAATTCTTGGGGGTTGGGCGTGCCTAAGCGTCGGCGAGCCTGAGGCGCATCGCCGACCAATCTTCGTCGAGCGCGACTCGCGGGACGCCGTCGAAGGCGAGCTTTTCCATGGGCGGCCGGGCGCGACCACCCGCGCGTCAGCAACGCGAATCAGTGAGAGACGGCGTCGAGGAACGTGGCCCGCCCGCCTTTGCGCAGGACACACGCGACGCACTTGAAGTAAGCGCGCACGCCAAACAACCGCATGATCAGCGGTGCGTGGGTGACCAAGTGACGGGTGGTGATGACGCCGCGCATAGGCTTCGCGCT
Source organism: Polyangiaceae bacterium (assembly GCA_036509605.1). Lineage (GTDB taxonomy): Bacteria > Myxococcota_A > Polyangia > Polyangiales > Polyangiaceae > PMG-095. The sequence continues at coordinate 675 of DATCFJ010000189.1, forward strand.
TCCGTAAGCATATCTTGGGCCATTGCCCTTACATGCAGTTGCGTGTGCTTTCGGCCCGGAACATTGCAGATGTGAAAGGTGAGGCCTCGAACCTGAATGGATCTACGCCGCTCCGACTGGAACGGCAAAATTAGCGCGCGCGGGCCTGCCCGAAGCCAGCGCCGCCATCGCTGCAAATCAAGGATGGTTGTCGGGATCGGCAACCGTGTCGTCCGGCGGCCCCGCGTTTTCATTGGCGCGCGCGGGCGGCTTGGGCGGCGCGGCAACGGGCGTCGAGTCGGTGGCCATAGGCGCGATAGCGGACGCGCTCGAGGGCGCTAGCGCCGCGCCATTGGCCGAAGGCACGCCAATGAAGCGACCACTGTCTACGATGCGATCGAACTCGTCTTCCAGGGCGCTGAGCGCTGCCGGAGCGGAGTTGTCGCCGTGGTAGTGGCGCACGCGCTTGACGATGTTGCCACGCCGATAGGAGACGTGGGCCCAATCGTCGTCCGTGTTCTCGACTCGGTCGTAGTCGCGCATCTGCATGAAGGTGGCGTGCTCGAACGCGGACTGCAGCTCGCTCAATTGAGTATCGGTGAGCTTGTACTGCTGCCGACCGAGCACCTTCACCCAGCGCGTGCCGACGTACACCACGCTCCCGTCGCTACTCACCGTCAGCCGATATACCGGGCACTCTCCGTAGCAGCCGGTCCGCTCCAGCGTGGCGATCGGCGTTGCGCCCGCGACTTGATCGGGGGGATGGGGCTGATCAATGGCCGTCGAGTCGGTGGGCTTGGGCGCCCTTTTGCGGCAGGCCACGCTGCTCAGCAGTGCCAGGCCCAGGACTCCCGGCCACAACCAGCGCCTCGGATTTCGTGTGGCCTTCGGCATGGCGGGCCGTGACCGTAGCGCACAGTCTCCAAGCTCGCGATCGAAAATCCCCGCCTAGCTGCATCGTTACGGGAGCGCCCGGGTGGCCAGCGGTTCCGCCAGGCAGCCGGGTGGCCATGCGGCGGATTTCTTCACCGCGGCTCGCCGGAGGTGTAGAGCAGCCGAGTGCCGCTCTCGCGATTTTGGCTGGTTGGTCTGTTTGCGACAACGGTCGGCGCGCTCGCGGCGTGCCACGAGCCTAGCGGGGCGCAACCCAATTCGGCGGAACCCACGCACAGCGCTGCTGCCGGCGCGCCCTTGGCGATCGCGGCGGTTCTGCCGGGTCCCTCGTCGTCGGCCGGCTCCGAGTCCGATGCCGGGGCTGTGCCGCCGAGTAGCGTCGCTGTTGCCGCAGACGCCGGCATTGCGCCCGTCGCTGTTAGCGCAACGCCGGCGGGTATTGCCGCGCCCGCGTTACTGGACGCCGAGGGCAAACCCCTTCCCCAAACCGATCAACGGCCCACACTCAGCTCGCCGTCATTTC
>DATCFJ010000190.1:0-6762 GCA_036509605.1 Polyangiaceae bacterium
GCTACAGTGACGTCGCCAAAGACATCGTGAATGCGGGCGCGATCCCCTACGAGATCAACTCACCGCTTTGGTCAGATGGCGCCACAAAGCGCCGTTTTATCGTGCTGCCCGAGCAAGCGACGATCGGCTACACGAGCACTGGCGCGTGGACGATGCCAGTCGGCACAATCATCATCAAAGAGTTTCTGTACCAATCAGAAAGCAGCGATCCGACAAGCCTGTATCCGATGGAGACGCGCTTCCTCGTCAAGCGCTGTGAAGAGGGCGCTTGCGCCAAGCCTTGGCAAGGTTACAGCTACCAATGGAACGCGAGCGGCACCGAGGGCAACCTGCTTCCCGCTACTGCGACCACGAAGGATTGGCCGTACGCCATTAGCGGCGTAGCTCAGACTCCGCACACGCACACCTACCCGGCGCGTGCGGAGTGCGTGCGTTGTCACAACGCCGGCGTCGGGCGCGTGCTTGGCCTGCAAACGCCGCAACTCAATCGCTCGCATGACTATGGGCAGACCATCGACAACGAGCTGCGCGCGTTCGATCACATTGGCGTATTCGGGACGACGTTTCCGAAGGCGCCTGCCGTTTCAATCGAGCGCCTACCCACGCCCCGCGACCCCGGCTTTCCCCTTGAGCAACGGGCGCGCGCCTATTTCCACGCCAACTGCGCGCACTGCCACAACCCCGCTGGAGAATGCCCGCAGATCGATTTTCTGTACGACGGCACGGGCCTGACCAAGGACAACATCTGCAACGAGCTCGTGGTCGGGCAGCCCATGTCTTCCGCCGTCTATATGCGGGATTCGTCACGTAGCGCGGGCGTTCAGATGCCACCGCTGGCCACGCTAATTCCCGACGCTCGAGAGCTGCCGATCACGGCCAATTGGATCAGCTCGCTGACCACGTGCCCGTAATCCGAGACCCGTAGCTCGCGGCCCGAGTTGGCGCTACGCTTGGCGCATGTACGTCGTGGTCGTCAACATCAACGTGAAGCCGGAAGTCGTCGAGGCGTTCGTCGCGGCGACGCGCGATAATCACACGGGCACGCGCACAGAGCCCGACAACCTGCGCTTCGACGTGCTGCGCCGAAACGACGATCCGAACCGCTTCGTGCTGTACGAGGCGTACACGAGTGAAGCGGCCTTCGCGACCCACCAGCAGACCGCGCACTACCTGAAGTGGAAGGAGCTCGTCGCACCGATGATGGCTGAGCCCCGCTCTCCGCAAAGGTGCACGAGCGTGTTTCCAGAGCCGTGGCAATGACGCGCAGCGCGCCGAGCGGCTTCGAGCTCGCGCACCGCACGCGCGTCGTGCTCGGTGCCGGGGTGTGGGCTCAGGCGTGCACCGAGGCGCGAAGCATCGGCACTCAGCTGCTGCTCGTCACCGGTGCATCGTCCTTGTCTCGGCTTGGGCTGGAGGGGGCGCTGAGTGAGGAAGCGCGGCGTTTAGGCCTTGTTTTCAGCCGTTTTTCGGTGCCTCGCGAGCCGGACGTCGAGCTTGCGGATAGTGCCGCGGCGGAAGCGCGCGCGTGCGGGGCACAAGGCGTGCTAGCCATCGGCGGCGGTAGCGCGCTGGACGTCGCCAAAGCCGCCGCCGCGTTAGCCACGAATCCGGGCTCGGCCCGCGACTATCTCGAGGGGCTCGAGCGTCCTCCGCTGCCGTTCAGCGTGCCGCCGTTGCCGGTCGTGTGTGTGCCGACCACTGCCGGCACAGGCTCAGAAGTGACGAAGAACAGCGTGCTCCAGGTGGCCGATTTGCAAGTGAAGCGCAGCATGCGTTCCGACCTGCTGTTCCCGCGCGCAGCGTTCATCGACCCCTCGCTCTCCGGCAAAGCCCCGCAAAGCGTGCGCGCGGGCACGGGTTTCGACGCGCTGACGCACCTCGTAGAAGCGTTTTGCTCGACCAAAGCCTCGCTGGTCACGGACGCCCTGGCGCGCGATGGCATTCCGCGTGCTGTGCGCGCCTTACGCGCACTCGCCGTAGGCGAAGCCGGCGAGGCGGAAGCCTTCGATCTGGCTGTCGCCGGGGCGTTGGGCGGTATCTGCCTGGCGAACGCCGGCCTCGGCGCCGCGCATGGGCTGATCGCGCCGCTCGGTGGTCTGTACCCGAACATTCCGCACGGCGCAGGGCTGTCCTGCTTGCTGCCCGCGACGCTCGTCGTCAACGAAAGCGCCGCAAGGCGTGCGCCAGCGGCCGGCTCGCGCCTGCTCGAGCTGGCTCGGCTCATCTCCGGGCCCTACGCGACCGTGACCAACACCGCTGCGGAGCTGTTACAACTGCGCGTGGCGCTGGGCTTGCCAAGGCTCGCCTCGTACGCGCAAATCGACGTCGGCCGCGTCGTGGCCAGCCCCAGCGGCAGCCTCAAAACGAACCCCGTTGCACTTGGCGAAAGCGAGCTGCGCGCGATCCTCGAGCTAGCGCTCAGCACATAGAAGGCCCGTGATGCCGCGAACAACCGCGTTCCGCCTGGGACTGCTCAGCGCTTTCACTATCGTCGCCTGCAACCGCACCCCCGAGCCCCAAAAGCCCGTGCCCGCTCCCGCTCCCGCTCCCGCTCCCACTCCCACTCCCTCTTCCTCTCCCAGCGCGCTCCCCCCCGCCCCCTCCGACTCCGCGAGCGCCAGCGCGCGCCCCCCATCAAAAATCAAACACGTGATCGTGATTGCCATGGAGAATCACGACGCAGAAGAGATCTACCAAGACACGACCAACGCGCCGTACATTCATTCGCTGCTCGCCGAGTACGCGCACACCGAGAACTTCGACGACGAGCTGCCGCTCGCAATCCCGAGCGAAGGTCACTACGTGTGGATGGAAGCCGGCACGCATCACTTTTCGGACGCGCTCTTCGACGACGACTCGCCACCTTCGTCCTCAGTGAGCACCGGAAGCACCAAGCACTTGGTGACCCAGATCAAGCACGCAAAGACCGGCTTGACCTGGATGTCGTACCAAGAAGGCATGAACGAGGACACGGGCGCGTGTCCCATCCAACGCTCCGGCTTCTACGTACCCAAGCACAATCCGTTCGTGTTTTTCAGGGATATTTCCGGCGATCCGCCAGCGAAAGATGCGCCGTACTGCGCCGCTCATCACAAGCCCTATTCCGCGTTGCAAGCCGACCTCGCCGGCGAGCTCGCGAGCTACGTGTTCATCACTCCGGACGAATGCCACGACATGCACTCCGAGGCCGGCTGCCCCGACGAAAACCCGATCCGCACCGGTGACCGCTGGCTCAAAGCCGAGCTGCCGCGCTTGATCGCCTACGCGGACAAGCACGCGGCCGTGATCTTCATCACTTTCGACGAAGGCGGCTCGACCAGCAAGCTACCGTTCATCGCCGTCGGCTCGATGATCAAGCCCCACTACACGGGCACTGAGCGCTACGACCATAGCTCGCAGCTCAAATCCGTAGAGCTCATCTTGGGCTTGCCGCTGCTACCCAGCGTGGCCGCCGCCAATGATCTGTCTGATCTGTTCAAGCCCGGAGCGTTTCCCTGATGTCCGCTGTGCCGACTCCTTCTGCAACTCGAAGCCCGTTCGCCGAGCACTTCAGCCTCGACCCCAAGGTCAGCTACCTGAATCACGGCGCGTTCGGCGCTTGCCCGCGTGTGGTGCAAGACGCACAACGGCAGTTCCGGGACCTCTTGGAACACAATCCCGTGCACTTCTTCATGCGTGAGCTGGAGCGCCGGCTGGACGAAACGCGCGCCATCTTAGGGCCATTTTTGGGCTCAAAACCCGACGACCTGGGGTTCGTGCCCAATGCCACCGCCGGCGTGAACACGGTGCTCAGCGCGCTCGAATTCGAGACCGGCGCGGAGCTCGTGATCAACGACCACACGTACCCCGCCTGCCGCAATGCAGTTCAATATTGGGCCGCACGGCGGGGCCTCCAAACGCGCATCGCCAAGATCCCCTTCCCGGTCTCGTCGCCGGAGGAGCTTACAGAAGCCATCTTGGCGGAAGTAACACCGCGCACCAAGCTCGTCTTGCTGGATCACGTCACTAGCCCGAGCGGCCTGATCATGCCGCTCGAGACCTTGGTCAGCACGCTGCACGAGCGCGGTATCGACACACTCGTCGACGGCGCGCACGGCCCCGGCATGTTGCCGCTCGACCTCGAACGCCTCGGCGCGGCGTATTACACCGGCAACCTGCACAAGTGGTGTTGCGCTCCTAAAGGCGCAGCGTTCCTGTGGGTGCGACGCGATCGCCAAGCGTTGATCCACCCGCTCGTGATCAGCCACGGCTGGGCCGCCCCGCGCACGGATCGGCCGCGATTCCTGCTCGAATTCGACTGGCCCGGCACGCTGGATGCGAGCGCCATCTTGAGCATCCCCAAAGCGCTCGAGTTCCTCGCGGGGCTATTGCCCGGCGGCATGCCCGCCCTGTACGCGCACAACCACGCCCTAGCCATGAAGGGCCGCGACACCTTGTGCGCCGCCCTCGGCACCCCACCGCCCACGCCGGACGCCATGCTCGGCTCGCTCGCAGTGGCTCTTTTCCCGACCGAGACGCCCAAGGTTCCTACGCCCGACGCGCTGTACAACGCGCTCGTCGCGCGGAGCATCGAAGTCCCCATCGTCCCGCTGCCCGGCTACCCCTCCGGCTTCGTGCGCATCGCCGCGCAAGTCTACAACTCCGAATCCGAGTTCGTCGCACTCGGCCAAGCGCTACGCGAAGAGCTCGGTCTCAGCTAACGCCCAAGGCTTGCCAGAATCATAGCTTGAGACTCGCGCGAGCGCTGAGGACGGTCTCGTGCCCTCGCGTGGGAGCCGATCCACGTCGGTCTTCCGACATGGATCGAGGTTCTCGCGGGCATCCTAAACGCCGCAGAAACGCGTCCTATGTAAAAGTTTTGCATCTGGGGCGCGTGCGGAAAGGCGCCGACCCATAATCGCGAAGGCGAGCGCACCGCGACCCAAGATGTGATCAATCAATCTTGCGGACTATTCCGCGGCTTTGCTGGCCTGTGCGAGCAGCGGGAAGCCGAGCGCTTCGCGTTGCGCCAGGTAAGCTTCGGCGACGCTGCGCGCCAGCGTGCGCACACGCAGAATGTAGCGCTGGCGCTCGGTGACGCTGATCGCGCCGCGCGCGTCGAGCACGTTGAAGGCGTGCGCCGCCTTCACGATGAAGTCGTAAGCAGGCAAAACCAGCTTCTTTAGCGGGTCCGCGTCGCGCTCGAGCAGGCGCTTGGCTTCGGCTTCGTTTCTGTCGAAGGTCGCAAAATGAGCCGCGGCGTCGGCCTCTTCGAAGTTGTACGTCGACCACTCCCATTCGGCGCGCTTGTACAGCTCACCGAAGGAGACGCGGCTGTTGTACTTGAGGTCGTACATCGTATCGACATCTTGCAAATACATGGCGATGCGGCCAAGCCCGTAGGTGAGCTCGCCGCTGACCGGCTTGCAGTCAAAGCCGCCGGCTTGCTGGAAGTAGGTGAACTGGCTGATCTCGAGGCCGTCGAGCCAGACCTGCCAACCGAGACCCCAAGCGCCGAGCGTCGGGCTCTCCCAATCGTCCTCGATGAAACGCACGTCGTGATCGAGGGGTTTGGTGCCGATGGCTGCCAGTGACTCCAGATACAGATCCTGAATGTTGATCGGGCTCGGCTTCAAGATCACCTGAAATTGATCGAACTGCTGCAAGCGGTTCGGGTTGTCGCCGTAGCGACCGTCCGTCGGCCGCCGCGACGGCTCGACATACGCCGCGTTCCACGGCTCAGGACCCAGCGCGCGCAAGAATGTCGCCGGATTGTAGGTGCCCGCACCCACCTCCGAATTGTACGGCTGAACGATGAGGCACCCACGCTCCGCCCAAAAGCGCTGCAGCGTCAAAATGATGTCCTGAAAGTACATGGCGGCGCGGAGCGTACATGCAAAGGGCCGCGCTGCAACCGCCACGCCTATTGGGCCTTGCACAGCGCGTTGGCGAAGCGCGGCTCGCGCGCCGGGAGGCATCGAAGTGACAAGCCGTCAGGGCTTGCGCACTTTAGTCGGTGCTTTCGAATTTCGCGCGGGGGCTTTCGAATTTCGTGACCCGGGCGCCTTCGAGGCTCGTTCTACGGGCGCTTTCGAAACCCGCGCCGGTGCCTTCGAAGCGCGTGCCACAGGCGCTTTCGAGACTCGCACCTGAGGAGCCTTTGATGCCCGCGACTCAGGGCTCTTCGACTTGCTCGCGCCTCGAGCGCTCTTCGGCTTGGGAGCTGCGATCGACGCGCGCACGGCGGACAAGTCGGCCATTTCGCGCCCGTCCATGACCGCGAGCAGTGCTTCCGCAAACATCGGACCCAGGGCCTCGTGTTTGAAGTAGGCGTACACCGTTTGCCAGCTTTGGTCGGCGATGCGCGAGCCCCATTCGGCGATGCTCGCCGGGTCGTAGTCCATGCGGCGCAAGCGTAGGTAGCCGAAATCCGCCGTCACTACGAGCGGCGGAGACTTCTCCGATTCCTCGAGATCGCCGCCGACGAGCGCGACATTGGCAGCCGTCAGTGCGGCGTACACGTCGTCCTCGAACCACGACGGATGACGGAACTCGAGCGCAGCGCGACGCCCTGCGGGCAGCGCCGCCAAGAAGGCTTGCAGTACGCCCAGATCCTTCTTCAAAAAGGGCGGCAATTGAAACAGAACGGGGCCGACCTTGGCGCCGAGCGCGTCGACGACGTTGAACAAGTACGCGACGTCTTCAGCGACGTCCGCGAGCTTCTTCTGGTGCGTGATGCGGCGGCTCGCCTTGACCGCGAACAGGAACGCATCCGGCGTGCTG
>DATCFJ010000191.1:0-5886 GCA_036509605.1 Polyangiaceae bacterium
AGGAAAACGGCGCGCACCAATCGCTCGCTGCTTTTGACCGCGAGCTGCGCCCCGAGGTAGCCGCCGAGCAGGTTCGCAACAGCCAGCGGAATACCGACGCGAAAGTCGATCAAGTGAGCATAGAAAAAGATCAGCGAGGCCGCCGCGCACGATACCAAATTCACTGGCTTCATCAGCGCAACGGACTCGAGCATGCGCAGCCCGAAACACGACACGCCCAAGAAAGTCATCAGTGTCGTGTACCCGCCGGAAAACAAGCCGCCATAAATCCCTAGTACAAATGTCAGGGCGAAGCCCACAAGCGCGGCCGGTGCAGGGACGGACACGCTTCGGGCCGTTGCTCCCGGGCGCGCCGCCATGAACGTCACGAGCAGCCCCATCGAGACACCGACGATGGTCTTTACGACGGCCTCGGGCAGCTTCACGGCCAGCTCTGCGCCGATCGCTGACGAGACGATGGTCAGCGCGCACAACGGCAGCGCCAACCGTAGTGATATCAACTTGTCGCGCGCGAAACGCAACGTCGACGACACGGTCATGAACAGGACCGCAAACATGTTGGTCGCCACCGCCTCCCGCGACGACATGCCGACCATGATCATCAGCGGCACGTTGATCAGCGAATTGCCGCCGGTGATCGCGCCGATCGCAGCCGTTGCCACCATAGTGACTGTCAGGACGACGATTTGAGTCGGCGACATCGCTTCGATTCGTGGCGCCGCTCACTTAGCGCGACGGAACGAAGCAAACAAGCAGGAGCGCGAAATGGGCTCAGGTGGCAGGGCGCGGCTCAGGCCGCCGTGACGGACTTCGCGCGCGAGCAATGCGCGTCAGCCCTGTCAGCATCGTCTTGCGTGGCGCGTGCGCGTAGTCGCTCTGCCAGAACCGCTTCAACGCGATGAAGAAGTGGCTTTCGATCTGCACGCCCATCGCTTCGAGGCCGTGTTCCGACAACTTTTGTTCGATGGTCGGGAACAGCGAGCGTTCCTCGTCCGCCGTCCACTGGCGAACCAAGCTTTTCAGAGTCCCGAGTCGCCCCTTGAGCGCCCGTTCCGTGACGCGCGCGGCCAGGGCGTGCCGCAATGCGCGCTCGATCGGCGCTTGATTTTCGTAAGCGTCGAGCACCTCACTTTGCGCCAGGTGGAGGACGGCAGGGTAGAGCTCCTCGCGCTCGGCCTCTAGCTGCGCCGCGAGCGTGCGCGTTAGCTCCTTCAATACGTCCTGCCCTGCCTCGGCTCTGACGAGGAGACGGTCGATATCCCGATGCCGACGCCTCAAACGCTCGATGGTGCTCACCGCGATCAGACTTTCGTCGCTGGCAGTGAACCCGAGCTGACCCGCGTAGACGGCAACCAGGTGGTTCGCCCGCCTTGCAGCGCGGCCCGGGCGATCTCGCGAATCAATTCCGGGACGGCGCCGTCGCAAAGCGACTCGGTGCGCGAGCCAAGCCAAAACTGCCCGACGAACACGTCGTCGAGCAGGCGAATGATTTTGTAGTGGCCGGTGCCTTCACGCGCGATCCGGTACGTGACGCTGTTTACTTGGACCATGCCCTTGACGGTGGTTTTCATCTTAATGTGCTCGCTCGAAGCAATTGGCGAGCCAGCGCGCGAGCACTGCCTCTGCACTCGTCTAGGTGCGCGGATCTGGGGCGGTTATGGCGATCTAGTGCTCCGCGCTCGTGGGGCGTCCACGTGCCCTGAGGCACAATGGCGCGCTCGGTGGAGCGCGCCCGTCTTCGTGCAACGCGCGCGAAACACCGGCATCGTGCGCCGGCGCACGCTGAGTCGATCCGCTACGTCACACGGGTTCGACGGCGCACAACGAATGCGGCCTACTGCTCTTTCCGATTCGAACGTGACCCGTCGTGGTCACGGAGCCGCCCCCCGCTCGCTGGCAAGCGGCCTAGTTCTCAACTGTAGCGGCTCCTCAGGAGCTCCGACCCCCGTACCTCCAACCAGCGGTGGCGCGCCTGGTGTCGCCGGCGCGGTGGCCGGGGCTGGTAGCCCAGCTACTGCTGGCAACCGGAGTGGCGGCGGCAGCCCAGGCACGGCCGGCGGCGGCGGAGGCGTCGGCAGCGCAGGCAGCGGCCCAGCGGGCGGAGGCGCGGGGGGCGCGGGGGGGCGGGGGGCGGGGGGGCGCGGGGGGTGCGACGACCGGCGTCGCGAAGAACACTGCTGGCAAGTGCGTACCGGGCGCTCTGACGCACATGGACGACGTGCTCTGTCACTGCCAGCCCACGACGCTGACGCAATACGCCGCCGGCTGCTTCGATCCGCAATCGGATCCGGATCATTGCGGGTCGTCTTGCGCGACAAAGTGCGGCGCGACGTAGGTCTAACGGGCCGCTTTCCTGAGCGAATATGAACAGCGCATCGCAGCAGCGTACAGCCCGCGCGCTGACGGGCTGCGGCTTTTGACGTTTCCGCGGCTCTTCATCGTAGCGCGGCGCGCCGCCAGCGCCTAGATTGCGGGCACCCCGGAGCCCTTCAGTGATATCCAGCCGCGTCGCCAAAATCATCGCAGCGCTCACCGCGGTGTGCCTCTGCTTGCTTGCCTTTGGGATTTTTATGACGCGGCGGCACGCCGCAGCTCACGAGCAGGCCGATTGCAGGCTGACGGTGCCTCATTCGACCATTGACCCGATGGTGTTCCCAACCAAGGACGGCTCCGAGACCCTCGACGCAGCGATCGTCGGCAACGCAGACGACAGCGTCGTGCGCCGCGTGATCGCAGAACAGGGCGGCTTCAGCATTCCGCACGGCACGAGCTGCTCGCAAGTCGAGGAAGGGCCAACCTACTCCAAGGTGCTCCTCACCGAAGGCGAGTTCGCAGGCAAGACCGTCTGGGCGCCGTCGATTCACACCCACGGCGGCTGAGGCGCGTGTTGTAGCGGCCGCACGAAAGGTGCGCCATCTCGACGCCGCTACGCACACGCTGTGCGCCGAGGGAAATCAACGGGGAGCCGGAGCGCAGCAGCCGGTGATGCAGTAGTTGTCGACGGCGCAATCGGGCTCGCCGGGCTGACCGCAGGCCGCTTGTGTGGTCGGGCAGCGGCTAGCGCCGGGAGTCGCGCAGGTTGCGAGCGGTGCAGTGCGCCCCACGCACACCTCGCACGGATCACAGCTGTTGAGGCACGACTTCACTGGGGTACACGGGCGACACGCGGCCGGGTCGTTCACGTGCGCTGCGTCACAAGTCCCGACGTTCTTGGCGCTCGAGCCGATCCAAACGAAGGCGCCGCTGTCGGCGGGCAGCTCGCAGCAGCCAAAGCAGTCGCAGCCGTTGGGCGTGATGGGCAAGCAATAGTTCAAACAAGTGGGCGATTGAGCAGCGGTCAGGCCGGCGCACGTCGAACCGCTGCCGGGGACCATAGCGCTCGGGTTGTAGCTACAGCGAGCGTCTCCGCTCGGGGGGTACGCTGGAGCGAGCGAAAGAGGATCGCAATCCTGACTCCAATAACATTGATCGTTGCCCGACCCGGTATCCTGATCGAAGTAGCAGTCTTCCCGACAGGGTGCGTTGTTTTGGCCAGGAATACCGCCAAAATAGGAGTCTTCCGTGTTGTCGCACGGGCCCGTGCAGTCCGGATCGTCGGAATCGATCAGACCGTCACCGTCGTTGTCGATGCAGTCCCCGCACTGATACATCTTTCCCTGACAAGCGGTCTTCTGACACACGTGCGTGGTCGCGGAGCCACCGGCGCTAGCGCCACCGAGACCAGCGGCACCGCCGGTTTCGATCGCAAAGCCGGCGTTCCCCGCGGACGCGGGAACGCCTCCGGTTCCAGCGCCGACGTTTGCCACCGGCAGATCCCGACCCACCTCGACATGCTCGGAGCAATGCTGCAGAAGCAGGCTCGAGGGCAAGCCGACAATGAAAGCCCATGCTCGAGGTCGCAGCACAGCGCTCAGGCTATCACTTAGGCGACGCGTCTTCGACCCTGCGTTGGTGAGCCGAGCCCGGAAACGCCTGCGCAAAGGCAGCCGCGCGGCGGTCCGCCTCAGCGCCCCGGCCGAGCCGCCGCAACGCCTCGATCGCGATCACCTCGCGCTCTTGGGCCAACGCTCCGCGAGGAAAACGAGCCGCGTCCTGGTTTGTGAGCGAAAGCGCGGTCGCTGGCGAGCTTGCTAGCGCGCGCCGCGCTTGCTCGAGCAAAGCCGGTTCACTCGGCCCCTCAGCGCCGGATGTGGCCGACTTCGCCGGCTCAGTGCTCGACTTTCGCGGCGCGGCGAGCTTCGGCGCCGCCTCAACGACTGACGCGGTCGCCGAGCTTGTGAGTGCGAGCGGAGCGCTGACGTTCTCAGGTGCGACCGCTGCGGCCGCCGGAACAGACGATGCGTTGGCCGGCGCGGGAGAAACCGCGTGCGGGCGCCGAAGAACCAACAGTGCGCCAACGACAAGCCCAGCGACACCAACCGCCGCGCCGACCTTCACCAAAAGCGAAGGGCCAGGCGTGGCCGCCGCAGGAAGGTGGGCGGGCTCGAGCAGCTCACCGAGGCGCCCTGCCAGCGCGGCGAGCTCCTGCTCCGACGGCACGTCTCGCTCAGCCGAAGCCAGCAACCGACCGAGAGGCGACTGAGGCGTGGCGTCGGACAAACGCCCAGGGTCGCTGCCGCGAGTCATTTGTCCGCCTCGCCTTCGGCGTTCAGCGCTGCGAGCATCAGCTCACGCCCCGCATGCAGGCGAGAGTACGCCGTTTGCAGCGGACATTGCACGATGGCAGCGACCTCTTTCATAGAAAATCCTTCGATCTCGTACAGGACGATGACGTTGCGCTTGTCTTCGTCAAGAACTGAAAGCAAGCGCTGCACCGCAGCGCGCCCGGCCAACGCGGCATCCGGCCCTGGGACGCTCGGCGCGCCGGACTCCGGCGGAGGCTCGGAAACCGGTCGCTCATTGCGCACGTAAGGGCGGCGACGATGCTCAGACGCCACCCGAATGCAGATCCCGTAGAGCCAGGTTCGTAGCGACGAGCGCCCCTCGAAGTCCGCGAGCTTGCGGTGCACCGTGACGAACACTTCTTGGCACAAATCCGGAGCGTCGGCGTCGGGGATGCCGAGGTGCCGTAGCGTTCTCCAAATGTACCGGGCGTGCTCATCGAAGACCTGCCGCACCGTAGGTCGAGGCGCGCTGCTCATAGCATTCCGTTTCCGGAGCCTGGATGCTGCGCTGGTGGGGCTACTTTGTGAGTGGGGCGATCAGCTCTCAATTATCATCCCTCGCCTTACAACTGCACAATCAGCCCAAGATCGAGCACAGCGGTAATCTGCTTCATTTCGAATAGCGCGCGGTCCTGGCCGTCGCGAGAACCATAGTCGAACACGCCGCGCGCTAGGGGCAGCTCCGCGCGCGCACCGAGTCGCCCATTGAGACGCCCCCCCAAAGGGAAACGTAACCCGGTACGTGCCAGGAGCGCGTACGTCAGGTGCTCACTGGTCGTGTTCTGATCGAAGCCATACGACGCCACCCTGAGCCGTCCGATTGTCTGCCCCGCGCAGCCGAGCCAACGCAACGCGCCAAGAGGGATGTCCAAGACACACAACTCGAGCCCCACGCTGGCAAAGTCGAAGTGGGCGCCGGAATTGCTTCCTGGGCGTTGCTGGTCGCGTCGCGCAAACCAGTCAGCAAACAAACGAATCTCCGGCAGGCGCGGCGCTTGCGCGCCAACGCCGAGCTCGCCCCCCGGTGCGACCCCGGGGACAATGCCGAACGCCGCAGATCCCCCCAGGCTGACGTCGACACGCCAGGGCTCGCGCGGCGCCACGGTATCGCTAGGCAGCGAAAGCGTGGTGGATGGTTTCGGCACTGCTGGTTTGAGATTGAGCAGTGGCGCGGCAGGCGGCTGATCAGGCTGGCGCTCGCTCGCTGTGTCCCCGCGTGCCT
>DATCFJ010000192.1:0-7838 GCA_036509605.1 Polyangiaceae bacterium
CAGCGCGACCACTCCAAATAGCGCAACGAGCACGCCCCGAAGTGCCCGCAGTGGACTGACCGGCGCGTTTGGCTGAGCTGGCGCGCTCGACGGGCGTCGGCGTTTGCGCTTGCGGCGCGGCGCGCTGCTGAGCGGTGCGCCACTCGAGCTGGGCGGAGGATTGCTCGCTTCCGCCGGGCGTTGCGACTTTCGTCGCCGCGGCTTGCTCACGGCTCCTCGACGTCCGGCGTGTTCCGCTGTCCGTTGAGCCAACTCTGCAACAGCACGGCCGCCGCCGCGCTGTCGACTCGTTCGCGCGCCTCACGCGTCGTGGTGCCATTTTCGCGTAGCCGAGCGTGGGCCTCCTTGGTCGACAGCCACTCGTCGATCAGCTCGACACGGGCCCGCGTCCGCGACGCCAGGACCTCAGCGAACTTCCGGGCGCGCTGCGCGGGCAGGCCTTCCTTGCCGTTCAAGTGGCGCGGCAGGCCGACCAGGAACAAGGTGATGCCCTCGGACTCGGCCAGTCGCGTGAGCTCGCCCACCACCCGGCGCGGGTCGCGCCCGTCGAGGTATTGGCGAGGGTGGGCCATCAGGCCGAGCTCATCGGCGACGGCCAGCCCGACACGGACTTTTCCGAGGTCCACGGCTGCAGCCCGCATGCCCAGCGTGTTTAGCACTGTAAGCGATACATAACCGATAGTTTCAGGCCGGAGCCTCGAAACCCGGCGCGGAACGCCGCCACGGCAAAAAACGGTCCGTGAGCTTGACCCGACCCGCCCATCCGAGCATAAGCGCGGTCGACCAAGGCGCGCCCCGCCGGGTAATTCAGGATCGAAAGTCATGCAATTTCGCGCCGTCAAGGGGACGAACGACATCCTCCCCGACGAGGTCAGACGCTGGCAGCGCGTCGAGCAAACGTTCCGCAGCGCGATGGCCTTGGCCGGTTTTTCCGAGGTGCGTACGCCGATCCTCGAGCACAAGAACCTATTCGTCCGTTCAACCGGCGAGACGTCGGAAATCGTCGAGAAGCAAATGTTCGAGCTCGAGCGCAGCGGCGATGTGCTCGTGCTGCGTCCCGAGGGCACTCCGGGCTCCGCGCGCGCTTACCTCACCAATAGCGTGCAAGCCCAAGAGCCCGTTTCGCGCTGGTACTACATCGGCGCCATGTTCCGCGCCGAGCAGCCGCAGCGCGGTCGCTACCGCCAGTTCCATCAGGCGGGCTGCGAGCTGTACGGCGATCCGAGTCCCGCCTGCGACGCAGAATTGCTCGACCTTTTGCACGGCTTTCTGAAGGCCCTCGGCATCACCGACGTGACCGTCGCCGTCAATTCGATTGGCGGCTTGGAGAGCCGCGCTGCGTATCGCGAGGCGCTGCAGAATTACCTGCGGCCGCGCGCCGAAGCGCTCAGCGATCACGCCAAGAAGCGCTTGGAGGACAATCCTCTGCGTATCCTCGACTCCAAAGATCCGCGAGACATTGCCGCGGTCGTCGACGCGCCGTCGATCCTCGACGCGCTGACCCAGGAAGATCGCGAGCATTGGCAAGCGGTGCTGCGCTGCCTCGACGCGCTCGGCACGCCCTATACGGTGACGCCGGGCTTGGTGCGCGGGCTCGATTACTACACCCGCACGGTGTTCGAATTTCAGTCGAGCATGGGCGGTCTCGGTTCACAAAACACGCTGATCGCCGGTGGTCGCTACGACAACATGTTGAAGAGCTTGGGCGGTCCGCAAATTCCGGCCATTGGTTGCGGCATGGGCCTGGAGCGCATTCTGCTCGCGCTCGGGGAAGAACCAATTGCCCGGCCTGCACCGTGCTTCATCGCTCCGATGGGTGAGCGAGCCACGTTGTCCGCGCTGCAATTGGCGCGCGAGCTGCGCGAGCTCGGCGTAGTGACGGTGCTCGACGGTCGCGGCAACTCGATGAAGAGCATGTTGCGGCGCGCGGACGGCCTGGGTGCCCGCGTGTGCCTCGTAATCGGCGAGACAGAGGTCGAGCAGAACCAAGTACAACTCAAAGATCTCGCCTCGCACACCCAAGAGCCGGTCGCGCGAGCCGACGCCGCAGCGCGCGTCGTCGCGACGTTCGCTACGGCGCCCACCCCCGGGAGCAGCCATTGAGCGGTAGCCGGCTGTCCACGCGGTTCTCCGCGCTCGCATTCTTCCTCTGCTTGTTCTGTCTCGCACCGCTGGCTGGTGCGCAGGGGTTCGGCGGCCCTGGCGGCGGCGGCTTCTCGCCCGGCGCAGGGATGGGCGGCGGTGGTCCGCCTCAGCAGCAGAAAAAAAAGAAGAAGGAAGCTCCCCCGCCCGGCACCCCCGAAATGCACGCGGCCTCGGGCGCCGAGGATGCGCTGAGCGCGCCGGGCAGTGAGCCGTCGCTGCCGGACGAGCCGCTGAAGCTCAAAGAGCCGACCTTCAAAGCCATCGGCTCCGACTCTGAGCCGGATCAAGTGGAGCTCGGCCGCGCCCCTAACACGACCACGTACACGTTCTACGGACCGTACGTGACGGAGAAGAGCGACAAGTACCAGTTCAAGTTGGCGTTCCCGGTGTGGGCAGAGCGCACCATGCCGTCGCGCACAAAACCGGAACAGACGGACCGCGCGTCGCTCTTCGGCGGGCTCTACTACAACCGACGCAGCGCCGAACGCGCCGACGACATCTTGTTCCCGGTCTTCTGGAACCTGCAGGACAAGCTCGCCAAGACCCGGACCACGCTGATCGGGCCGTTCCTGAATCGCAGCGCGCCGAACGAGTCCGACAATTGGCTCGCTCCGCTGTATTTCGTGGGCACCCGCAAGCACGGCGGCTACACGCTGATCCCGCCGCTGCTCACGTACACGAATCACGACGACCAGGGCGGCTTCAACCTCGTCGGGCCGATGTTCTGCTCCTGGAAGGGCGGCTCGAGCTGTGACGCACGCACCGCGCAGGACATCGACTTCGGCGTCGCGCCTCTGTACTTCTACGGTCAAAACCTGAAGACTAAGTACGAGGTCATCCCGCCGCTGCTCCATTACTACCGGTACAACGACCGCGATCTGTCCTGGACGGACATGTGGGGCCCGTACTTTCGCCGCCACACGCAGCAGATGGACAGCTTCCACCTGTTCCCGCTGTACTACAGCTTCTGGGGCAAGGACGAACGGCACACCACGGTGCTGCCGTTCTTCCACTACGGGTACAAAGGTGACTCTTGGCTGCTCGCGACGCCGCTGTTCGTCGCAGCGCGCGGTGAGCACGGTGAGAGCACGTTCGCTTCGCCGCTGTACTCGCGGTACCGCGGCCGCACCGAGCTGGACATGATCACGCCGTTCTACTGGTCGTATCGCGACCCGGACATCGGCCTCGACGAGAAGCTGTTGTTCCCGTTCTTGTATTCGCGCACCAGCCCCCGCGAGTCGAACCAGGCGTTCTTCCCGTTCTGGGGTCACTTCGAGCGCTACGGGGTGAGTAAGAGCACTTGGATCACTCCGTTCTTCCAACACACGACCGATCTGCGTGGCTGGCAGACCAACATTCATCCGCTCCTGTACGTAGGCAGAAGCGCGCTCGACACGCATTTCGTCCTGGCGCCCATCTTCTGGGATTTCGCCACGCCCAAATCGCGCACGACCGTCGCGTTCCCGGTGTTCTGGCGCTTCAGTGACGAGAAAGAAGTCACCGAGCTCGTCGGCAACGTCTACTATCACGAGAAGAAGTTGAAGAACGGGCTCGACTGGGAGGTCCACATCTTCCCCGCCTTCAGCTATGGCGAGACGCCGAACGGTCACTGGTGGAACGTGCTGTACGGCCTGGCCGGCTACACGCGCCGCGGCACTGCGACGACGGTTCGGACTTTGTGGATTCCTACGAACCTGAGTGACTAGTTTCCGGGCGGGCGGCGCACGGAAGTGCTCGAGGGCCTTGCTCGACGGCGGTGCTAGTCTTAGGGCATGAAGGCTAAAGTCGCGGTGCTCGGGGCGTCGGGCTTTGCGGGAGCGGAGCTGCTGCGTCGCTTGCTCGACCACCCGAGTCTCCAGGTCGTCCGTGTGTGCGCCAACGATCACGTGGGTGAGCTCGTCTCCAGCGCGCATCCGCATCTCGAAGGGCTCACGAAGCTGCGCTTCGAGAATCCGCCGCACGCGGAGGCGGCGCGCGGCGTGGACGCGGTGATCATGGGATTGCCGCACGGCGCGAGCTGCGAGGTGGTCGACGCGGTGGCGGGCTCCGAGACGCGCATCGTCGACATGTCGGGCGCCTTTCGCGTTCAAGATCCGGCAAGCTACGCGCGCTATTACGGGTCGGCGCACCCGCGGCCGGAGCTTTTGCCGGAGTTCGTGTACGGCTTGCCGGAGCTCAATCGCGAGCGCATTGCCAAAGCGCGTTACGTCGCGTCCGCGGGCTGCTTTGCGACGACGATCGAGCTGATGCTGCTGCCCTTCGCCAAAGCGTCATTGCTGCAGGGCGCAGTGCAGGTGGTTGGCATCACCGGTTCCAGCGGCGCAGGCGCGAGCCCGAGCCCGACCACGCATCATCCGATACGCGCGCACAACTTGCGAACCTACAAGCCGCTCGAGCACGCGCACACACCGGAAATCCTCGAGACTCTGACCGCCGCCGGCGCACGCGACGTGTCGCTACAATTCGTGCCCGTCTCCGCGCCACTGACGCGCGGCATCTTTGCGACCGCGTTCTTCCGCGTGCCCGCGAGCGTCAGCGAAGCCGAGCTGCGCGGCCTACCCACCCGCACTTACCGAACCGAGCGCTGCGTGATCGTGCCTGAAGCGCGCCTGCCCGAGGTCGTGGCCGTGATCGGCTCCAACCGCGCCGAGGTCGGCGTGACCGTGGGCGCGGTCGAGGGCGACACACGCGGCGTCACGGTATTCGGCGCGCTCGACAACCTCGTCAAAGGCGGCGCGGGCCAAGCGCTACAAAACCTAAATCTGATGCTCGGCCTCGAAGAGCTCAGCGGTCTCTCGATGCCCGGCATTTTCCCGTAACCCGCGCGCGGCAGCAGCGCGGCCGATCGCCAATCCTCGACCGCGACCCCAGACGTCCCGACGCGGGAATGCGCGCCGGTATGCTCGGTCGTCCGAGGGGACGTCGTTTGCGGGAATCGGGCGCTCTGCGAGGTGCGTGGCCGGATTGCGAGCGCCCACTCCCGCGAGGCGGCTACTTCGCGTCGCTTGCGTCGCTGCAGCAGCGAAAGCCGGTTTCGGTGCCGTTGTAGTACATGTCGTGGGCGGTCTGGGCGGCGCGGCAGAAGTTGCGGCCGGGTTGCCAGTAGGACCCCTTCATGGCGGGGCGCGCGGGCGTGCTGCGATCGATGGTCACGAACTCTTCCAGGTTTCCGGAGAGATCGGCGACACCGAACGGGCTGGTGCATCGTTCATAGGAGCCGCTTGGCGCGCGCAGATCGCGGAGCGTGCCGGCAGGACTGACTACGTCGTCGCGGTCCGCGTTGCAGGCGGTCGCGTCGCGCGTGAAGCCGTACGGATACGGCTGCATGTTCTCGCCTTCGCAGGCGAAGTTGTATTCGCTCTCCATGCACATGCGCTTGCCGAGCTTCTTGCAGGTGCGGTCGCCGTCGCGCCAGCTTCGGTGGTTCGCGGGCAACGTTTCGCCAAGCTCTGTGAACTCGTGCTTATCAATGCAGAAGCGCATCGAACGGCGCTCTTTGGACAGGCAGGTGGATGGGCCGTATTCGGCGCAGCGGAAGTATTGATAGCGCCCCTCGGGGTCGAGGTACTTCTTGCAGTTGAGGCGTACGTCGGGGCAGTACTTGCCTTCGACCAACGCCATGCCCTCACCGCAGCTGGTCGGCTCGGCTTTGACGGCGCGCGTGGGCGCGTTGCTTACCGCGACCATGGCCTCGGTCGACGCAGGCCGGGCGAGCGGCCCGGCTTCCTTCACAACGACCGATCTGGCGAGTGCCGGTGGGCTATTTCGCCAGATACCGACGAGGCCGGTCAGCAGACCGATCGCAACTCCGAAGATTCCGAAACGCCTCATTGGGACCCCGACTGTTCGGTCGTGCGGACGCCCCGTCAAGGCCCTAATCGGTCGGCTGCTCGAGATCAGCCGGATGGTCGGTTGATAGCAATCGATTTAGTTCAATTATTATAATAATTTAATCGACGGCATTTAACGTGTTTTCTCGCCCGCGATCGGCTCAGGTCGGCGTCGAGCAGCAGCGCGTGCCGACTTGGATGTCGTTATAGTAGTCGTCGTGCGCGGTGGTCGCGGGCCGACAGCGGTTGCGGGCGGGCATCCACCAGCCGCCCTTGAGTGCGTTCCGAAACGGCTCGATGTGCTCTGGGCCCTCGCGCAACACGGACTCGTCCATGTTGCCGGCCATGTCGTAGACGCCGAACGGGCTGACGCACTCGGGGCGAGCGTCGGCACGCTCGCGACGGTCGGCCAGGATCTGGCGATGCGGGTTCACCTCGTACAGGTCGTCCCGATCCTGATTGCACTTCGGCTCCCGAGTGAAGCCGTACGGGTACGGGCGCATCTCTTCGCCTTCGCAGGCGAAGTTCCACTCACTCTCGGTGCACAGGCGTTTGCCTAGGCTGGTGCATAGGGCGTTCGACTTAGTGAAGCTCTGGTAGTTGAGCGGTAGATCCTCACCGTGCACGGTGTACTCATAGCGGTCGATGCAGAAGCGCTGATGGACGCGGCTGCCGATACAGCGCGACGGTGAGTGGTACTCGCCGCAGCGCGCGAACGGCAGAGTCTCGTCGTCCAGCCAGCGCGCGCAGATCTGGGCGACCTCGGTGCAGTACTCGCCCTCGACCATGACCATGTCCTTCGGACATGCGCTGACTTCCGCCGCAGACGGAACCGGGATCATGGACGGCGCGCTGGGCGACGGATCGCTGATCGCCGTTGGGACTCGGGACGGCGCGGTGGACACCGGAGCAGCTCTCGCCAACGCTTCGGCCGTCGCTGATGTCGGCGCGGGCCTCCCCCGCCCGAACGGACCGAAGCCGCCCGTGCTCGCGCTCGCCTGGGCGATCTGCTCGAAAGCCGCACCAAAGGTGACCTGCGCGAGCAGGGCAGCAAGAAACGCTGCCAACGCAATGCGAATCATGGGCTTCGGTCTGCGGCGATGGTCGCGCTGCGCAGCCGAAAACAGCAAGTTCTCGGCGCTTTCAGCGCTGCGGCCAGGAGCCGATAACTCGGCCATCGTACGTCTAGTGAAGCATGCCCGCGGAGATCTGCCACGCGGGCTTTCGGGGCCACGAGCGCGCTATTCGCGCACCACTACACCGGTGCCCTCACCCATGTCTGCACCTACATTGATGCCGTGCCAGCCTTTCGGTACCGGCGGATCCGTCCACATGAACACGTAGCGCGCGTCGATTGGCGCAAGGTTGATGCAGCCGTGGCTGCGCGCGATGCCGAACACGTCGTGCCAGTACGCGCCGTGTAGTGCGTAACCCGAAGCGAAGTACTGAATCCACGGAACGTCGCGTAGCTCGAAATCCGACGAGCCGCGACGCATGGTGATGCCGTACTCCGGATCGCGGCCCTTATTGATGTTGGCTAGGCGACGCCGGTCCTCTTCGTTCAGCGATTTCCCGCCCGCGTCGGCCTTCTTTAGGCGCTCGGTGGTTTCAGCGGCGTTCGCGCTCAGCTTCGGGGCGTGTCCGCGCGAGCCGCCGGAGACCGCAGAATTCTCCTCGGAGTCCATGGCGGCGGCGATGTGCTTGCTCTGCAGCCGGAACGTGCCGCGCAGCGTAGACAGCGTTTCCTTCGGGTCGCCGAGCTTGTCGCGCCCGGTCGAGACCAAGGTCGCGTACACGGCCTTCTTACCTTCATAGAGCACGAGCACTTGCTCGGTGATCGACACGTCGATCCACTTCTCGCCC
>DATCFJ010000193.1:0-4523 GCA_036509605.1 Polyangiaceae bacterium
CGGAGTGCCCATCCACTTCCACTCCTCCACCACGTCCGGATCCGCTTCGTGGATCAGCTTACGCATTCGGCTCAGCGTTTCCCCACGCCAGTCCCCCAGCTCGGCGATCCTCTTCGAGATGAGCTCCGATGCCGACTGCCCCTGGCTAGCGCTAGCGCCCGACTTCTTCATGCCCCCATCCTAGAAGTTCCGGACGCTTCAGTGCAAGACGCCCGCTGGCGAGCGTCCTTCCGCGCTACACGGAGGGCGGAATGGGCCCTTCCGCCGATTCCGAATCGTCTGACTCGGTGGCAGTCCCGGCGCCAGTCGCAGCCGAAGAGTACGCTCCGCGTTGCGCAGGCTGCTTAACGCTTGCTATGCCGAGGGCGCCGCTCGTTACGCCGATCTCCTCGTCGAGCTGCTCTTCGTGCGCGGCCTCCCGTGCGTCGCTTGCCTCGAGCGCGAGGGACGCCAGAGCGCCGGCAACGCCGCCGGCCACAGCGCCCACGATGGCGCCGACTGGGCCGCCCGCCGCGCCAAGCCCAGCGCCAGACAGCGCGCCCAAGCCAACCCCGATGGCTTCCTTGGTGTGTGCCCCGGATTTTACGGATCCTCGCAGCTCAGCTTCGTACTCTGCGGGTGTCTTTTCGCTCATGACTGCTCCTCTGCTTGTGCGACCAATTGCACCGCGTAAACCGTTTTGGACGACGGCTCGAACCGAAATGGTACGAATTGCCTCGCGGCGGCGGGCCTGAGCAGTGAGCAAGCATGGCTCGTGCCAGGGCTCGCGTTTGCGCCGAACCCTTCGTCAAGCAACGGACGCTGGGGCTACTTTCGGCTGACCTTCACGGACTGAACCTGATCGTTGAGGCCGCCGCCTTGATCGAACGAGTCGTCGCAGAAGTTGAGGTCGGTCGAGACAGTCTTGGTATTTCCGGTGCAGTCGCTGTTGCTATATAGAGTTACCGCTACGTCCGCTGACGAGAAGGTAATGTATGAAGCGCCACCCGGGGCGATCACGATGCATTCCGTACCGCTTAGCGAATTGAGCACCGTCGAACCGGCGTCGCAGTGCAGGTGGATCTGCGCCACCTCTGGCTGCGCAGAGCAATCCGCGTTGCACAGCACGCCGTCGTTGACGCCGTCGTCGCACACCTCTCCGGTGTCCACGACGCCGTTGCCACAGTTGCTACACGTGGCCTGAACATACAGGTGCTTGTAGGTTCCCCCACACGGATCGCCGAACACGGAATTCGTCGCGTCCAGAGTGCAGGTGTTGTTCCCGAGGCAAGCCGCCTCCACTTGGGCGACCGACGTGGCGGAGTCACAGTCGCTCGTCGTGTAGCTGCCGCAACTGCCCGTCGGAGTTTGCGCACGTTTTCGATTCGCTCCTGCGCGCTCGTCTCAGTGCTCAGCCTCGGGCTTGGTTGTGGAAAAAGCACTGACGGCTCGGAGCCAGATGGATCCTCAGAGCAAGGAGGCGCGGGCTCGCAAGCCGACGGCGGCAGCGGCGCCGTGCCAGGAGGCGCGAGCGGAAGCGCTGGCGCGACGAGCGCCGGCGACGGCGGGCGCGCGCGAGCGGAGGCGAGGCCGGTGGAGCAAGCGGCGGCGCAGCCGGCGCAAGTGCCGATCTCGTCGACTGTGATCCGAGCCAGGTTCGTTGCAGGGTCATCCCGCCTCCGTGCGCGGGCAGTGAAGTGCATAGCGTTGCGGACAGCTGTTACGGAGCTTGCGTGGAGATCAGCCGTTGTGCGTGCACCACGCAGAACCAATGTCCCGACCCCTCGCAATACACCTGTTGGGGGCAGCAGCACTGCGGGCCGTTCGTCGAGTAAGCACGCCAGGCGCGATCCACCACGCTTCGACATCGCGTGAGTGTGCGGCGGAGGCACGCCAACGCCCGTTCACGCCGCTTGGAATACTTCGCGAAGCCTTCGTTGACTCTCCTGGCACGACGTTTGCTCAGAGACCGGCACGCGGGCACGCGGAAACACCGAGTGCACCGCGCACAAGAGCCCTGGAGGATTCACGATGCCGAGATTCTCACGCTTTCTCACGCTGCACGTCACCACATTGGCCTGCGCGGCGGCCCTGCTGACCGGTTGCGGGCCTGGCGGCGGCACGTACTGCCAAAGCGGACCCAAGTACGGCACGCAATGTTATTCCCAGATGGACCTGCAACCGCCAGGAACCCCGCCGCCCTCGCCCGATGATCGCTCGAGGCACTGACTCTCGAGAGGGCAGAGTCTGCCTACCGAAGTTCTGCGTCGACGGTAAGCTGGACAGCGGCGAGGCAGACGTCGACCGCGGTGGCGGGCAATGCGTGAGCAACGAGTGCGACGCTGTGAGGCACGTCTGTGGCGGCGTGGCATGCCACGACAAGGTCGAAGACGGCGACGAGAGCGACGTGGATTGCGGCGGCACTGAATGCGGCGGCTGCCTCCTGGGCCAGAAGTGTAATTCTCCCTTCGACTGCGGCGCCGGCACCTGCCAATTCAATGTCATTTCGCACGTGTGAAACTAGAAATCAAGTGAGGCCTATCCCGTCGCGGCGTCGTGGCACCGCTCGGAGCGTCACTTGCCCGAGCGCGCCGCCAAGTGCGCGGGGTGCCCGCTACTTGGTTCCGGCAGGGTCCCATTCGCAGACATAACCGTCGACAATGTCACAGCGGTGATTGGCCCAGGTACCGTCGCCCAGAATCGAGATGCAGTGCTGGTAGCACAGTGCGTTCGGGCCGCCGCCGCCGGCGCAATGAGTTGCCGCGGGGTCCGGTTCGTGCGGAGCCCAGTTACTGAAGCTGACCGAATCACCGCCGAGCCAGAGATAGTTGCCAGTGCCTGCTGACGTGAGCGGCACGTCTTCGTAGCCCCCGAGCCATTTCGAGTTGTCGACGAGCCCACGCGCGATCGCATTTTCGGCCGCGCTCGAGATCGTGGCAAGGTGCGCGCCGCGTTTGACGCAATCTTGTTCGGCGCCGGTGAAGTCGGCCTGATTGTAGCCGCCGTAGCAATGGTAGTCATCCGACTCGATCGTGCCGGCGCCGTGCTGCGCGCACACGACCTTGCAGTTCGCGTCGCAGCCGTCTTGGCCTTCGTGGCCGGCGTCGTCGCACTGCTCCCCGGACTCGAGGATACCATTACCGCAAACCGGCTGAGGCGGCTGGCCACTCCCAGCGACACCCATATTCGAACCGGCAGTGCCTTGAGTATTCGGGGCACCCGCGGTGCCTTGGTTGTTCGGGGTATTCGGATCGCCCGCGGTGCCTTGGTTGTTCGGCACGTTCGACTCACCCGCAGTGCCTTGGTTGTTCGGTACGTTCGAGGCACCCGCAGCATCGACCTCGGGAGTCGCTGGCGAGCCAGCGCTAGAAGGATCTGCGACGGGACCGTCGTTCGTCGCCGGGCTCTCGCCCGCGCTGGAGCCAGCGCTCGACACGACGGCCTTGCCGGCACCGCCCGCAGCGCCATGCTGCGACGAGCCTTGACTGAAGAGATCAGCGTTGGGACTGCTGCAGGCAGCAGCGAACAGCACTGAAAGTGCGGCGCATCGGAGATCTGTTTTCATATTCAACTCGCTCTTGAATGGCCCACAGGAGTGACGAAAAGCTCACTGTTCTCAGCCCCCCTGGAGGGTTGCATCATGCAAGTCGCACAGCAATGGAGGTACTCCGCGCACCTCGGCCTTCCTTATTGTGCGACTACGAGCAAATTCACCTAACGCTAAACCGCGATCACAGTCGCGGCGGCAATTCGCGCCGTACTTGTTACTCCCTGCCTAGGGCCGCGCAGCGCTAGAGCATGACTCGTTGACCCAACGAGAAAGGGACCGACGACGATGACGAAGCACATGACCGGCACACGCGAAGAGTGGTTGGCAGCTCGGCTCGAGCTGCTCAAGGAAGAAAAGGAGCTCACGCGCCGCAGCGATCAGCTTTCGCAGCGGCGACAACAGCTGCCCTGGGTACGCGTCGACAAGGAATACCAATTCGACACGGACGACGGGAATGCATCACTGCTTGACCTGTTCAAAGGGCGCTCGCAGCTGCTCGTGTACCACTTCATGTTCGGGCCAGACTACGCGGCGGGGTGTCCTTCCTGCTCGGCGATCGCGGACGGGTTCGCTGGCGTCGTCGTTCACCTGGAGAACCACGATGTCTCGCTTTGCGCAGTGTCGCGGGCACCGCTACCGAAACTGCAAGCGTTCAAGCGGCGGATGGGCTGGGCGTTTCCTTGGGCTTCGTCGTTCGGCGGTGAGTTCAACGTCGACTTCAACGTGCAGTTCACAGTGGAGCAACAACGCAAGGGAGGCATCGAGTACAACTACCGGCGCGAATCACAGTGGCAGACGCCAAGCGCGGACGGGCAGCTCGCGCAGCACGCGGCATTGGCCGGCACCGATCCAGCAACGTTCCTGCGCGAACGGCCCGGTGTCAGCGCGTTTTCGCGTGAGGGTGGCGTCCTCTATCACACGTATTCCGCCTACGCGCGGGGAGTGGACGGCTTATGGGGTATGTACCAGTGGCTCGATCGCGCACCGAAAGGGC
>DATCFJ010000194.1:0-2261 GCA_036509605.1 Polyangiaceae bacterium
CGTCTCCACCCCGACCCGGCGGATGCAGGCGAAGGCCGCGTCCCGCATGGTCTGGTACTCGACGTCGGTCAGGGTCTGGGCCGGGGCCACGGTGATCGAGTCACCGGTGTGCACGCCCATCGGGTCGAGGTTTTCGATCGAACAGATGACGATGAAGTTGTCCGCCGAATCGCGGATCACTTCGAGCTCGTATTCCTTCCAACCGATCAGGCTCTCTTCGACCAACACCTGGTGCGTCGGTGACTGAACGAGCGCCCACTCGAGCTTGGGCCCGAGCTCCTCGGCGTTCTCTACGACCGCGCCACCCGAGCCACCCATGGTGAAGCTGGGGCGCAAAATCACGGGGTAGCCAGTCTTCTCGACCACCGCGAGCGCCTGCTCCAAGTTCTCGCAATGCGCCGAAACCGGCGACTCCAGACCGATGGCGGTCATCGCGTCCTTGAATAGGATGCGATCCTCGGCTTTGCGGATCGCGTCGACCTGCGCGCCGATCAGACGCACGCCGTGTTTCGAGAGCACCCCCTTGTCGTGCAGCTCGAGCGCGAGGTTCAGCGCGGTCTGGCCGCCCAAGGTCGGCAGAAGCGCATCCGGGCGCTCGCGCTCGATGATCGCCGAGACCGTCTCTACCGTGAGCGGCTCGACGTAAGTGCGTCGGACCAGCTCGGGGTCGGTCATGATCGTGGCTGGGTTCGAGTTCACGAGCACCACGTCGTAACCAAGCCCGGTCAGGGCCTTGGCTCCCTGGGTCCCGGAGTAGTCGAATTCGCAGGCTTGCCCGATGACGATCGGGCCAGAACCAAGGAGAAGAATCTTGCGGATATCGTTCCGACGCGGCATCGAGGAGCGCCCTTACCACACGCCTGTGCGGGCCTCGCGCTAAAAACCGGAACCCCGGAAAAGCTCACGATTCCGTCACCTCCGGCGGCGCGCCGGGCCCCCCGCTATCGGCTGCGCGGGTAGCTTTCCAAAGTCGGTCGAATTGCGCTGCCAGCGCCATTCGATCCGCCGTCCGGAAACAATAGGAGGAGGTTGCGTCGTCACCCAAAGGGCGGTCGGCGGCCGCTCCGCCCCGGCTCGTCGGCTGACGGGGGATGGTAAGGGGATGGAAGCGGATGGAAACACGAAACAGCCTACGGCGAAGGCTTGACGAGCTACTAAGGTTCGTTCATAAGTCCGCCCCCCGGCCCCTTTTGCGGTTCGTCCGCACGCCGGCTTTGCGAAGGCGCGAAACGCCGTCGCTTCTCGGAGTCGAATTCCCATGCCGAAGATGAAGACCAACAAAGCGGCTTCCAAGCGCTTCAAAGTGACCGGAACTGGTCGCGTTCGCCGCTCCAAGGGCAACGCACAGCACGGGTTGATCGGCAAGTCGCGCAAGCGCCGTCGTCGCCTACGCGACAACGACATGGTCGATTCGGCCATGGAGCACCGAGTCAAGATTATGCTCCCCTATGGGTGAGCGGTGAGCCTAGAGTTCAGGAGAATTTAGAATGTCGCGTGTCAAACGAGGTCCGTCGCCCCGCCGCCGCCACAAGCGCGTGCTGGACCAGGTCGAAGGCTTTTTCGGAGGCCGCAAGAACCGCTATCGCCAAGCGATGCGGGTTTTGTGGAAATCCTGGCAATATGCCTACGCCGGACGGAAGCTCCGCAAGCGCGATTTCCGCGTGCTGTGGATCGCCCGCATCAACGCGGCTGCTCGCGCCAACGGCACCAGCTACTCGCGCTTGATCGCAGGGCTGAAGAAGTCCGGTCTCGAGCTCGACCGCAAGATCCTCGCGGATATTGCAGTGAACGACACGGGCGCGTTCACCAAGCTCGCGGCCCTGGCCGTCGCCAAGTAAACGGCGCTCATCGCCGAGTCCTCTGTCATGTCTGACGGGACGCTTGATATCGAAGCGGGCCTCGCGGCCTTCGCTCCGCGTGCGCGCGCCGCTTTCCAAGCGGCCGCGACCGAGCAGGAGCTACGCATCGCGAAAGCCGAGATTCTCGGCAAGAAGGGCGACCTAACCGCTATTTTGCGCGGCTTGGGCCAAGCTCCTGCCGACAAGCGGCGGGAGTACGGCGAGCGCGTCAATGGCGTTCGCGCCGAGGTCGAGTCCGCCTTCGAGGCACGCCTCGCCGCGCTGCTCAGCGCGCTGCGCACGGCAGACCTCGACGCGCCGCCGTTCGACATGAGCTTGCCCGGGCGAGCCGCCGAGCGCGGCCACCACCACCCGATCACCCAGGTCACCAACGAGATCTTGGACATCTTCCGCTCGCTCGGC
>DATCFJ010000195.1:0-3925 GCA_036509605.1 Polyangiaceae bacterium
TGCGAAGAGGCCGTGGCGCGCGCCGAAGATGAAGAAGCGAGCGCTATCGACGCAAACACGCGCGCCAGTGAAGCCGCGCATGCCGGTGCTGGCGGGGAAGGCGGCGCCGCGGACGGAGCCGGCGCGGGCGGGGAGGGCGGCGTGCCTTCCTACGAAGTGCGCTCGCGCCTCCGGATTGGTAATTTGCCTGCAATTCCGGCAGGAACGCTGAGTGCCGGTCGCAGCATCTTGTACGTCGCCACCGGCTGCATCGGCGGCGCGACGTACAACGCCGCCAAGTCCGACGAATACTGCGGTGACGGCTACAGCGAACAGCAGCCGACGCTGTCGGGAATGCTCGCGTCGCTCTCGCGCCGCGTCCAGTTCGGTGAAACGGGCATGCAGTTCGTGCACGCCTCGCTGGCCACGCCGCCGAGCGACGTCAGCTCACATCCGCCGTTGCCGGCTACGGATTCTGGCATCCAAATCGCGACCGCAGTGATCGAGGGTCAGGTCTCGCCGCACTCTGCGCTGCTCACGCACAGCGCGCTCGAGTACGGCAGCGCTCGCTCCTACACCGTGGAAATCTCGGCGCAAGGCAGCTCGGTCGTGGACGAGAGTTGGGTAGACGTGCTGGCGCGCGGCGGCGTCAAAGCGCTAGAGGACGGCAACACGTACGCGCTCGTGTTGCTCGGTCCTCGCGTGGATCACGCCGAGGCAACGCCGCTCTGGAACCCGTCCGCGGTGACGGTGATTCCGGTCGAAGTGCCGTAAAACAGGCCAAAACGAGGCTAGTGGTACAGGGATACTTCGGCGAGCTTGGCTCGCGCATCATTGATGTGCGGGCTGTTCGGAAAGCGACGAATGAACGCGCGTAGCGTGTTTTTTGCGTCGTTCCACGCTTGAATCGCGAGCTCCGCCTCGGCAAGCTGCAGCGTTGCTTCGTCCATCACCTCTTTGTCGGCGGACGCTTCGGACAGCTGCATCAAGATTGGAATCGCGTCGCGGTGCAGGCCAAGCTGAATCAGCGCGCGTGAGAGTTGCAGGTTGGCTTGTGGGCTGTGCGCCGCGTCGCTCTTGTACTTGAGCGACTCGCGGAAGGCTTGCTGCGCTTCGTGCCAGCGAGCCATGCGAATGTGATCGACGCCCGTCTGATATGCAATCAGCGAGAGCTCGTTCTTGGCGCGCTCCACGGCGGCGTCGAACACGGCGCGCTCGGTGGGGGTGAGGTCGAGCTTCACCACGTCCGGGTAGGCTGCGATCAGCTCCTGGCGCTTACTCTGCACGATCAGCTGGTAAAACTCGCTAGCTTGGCGGCTGGCGCGCTTCTGCCCTTCTTCGCGCTCCTGATCGACCTTGATGTCCTTCTGCACCGCCTCGAGCTGATCGCGAGTCTCCTTGTTCTCGCTTTTCACGGTCTCGATGCGAATGTCCCAAGTCAGCTTCACGAACACCAGCAGGACGGCGATCGTGACCACGTATGCGGTCGCGCTATTGAGCACGACTTTGCGCTCGGCGCCCTGCTGTCGTTTCGAGATACTCTTGAGATCGGCGGCCAGCGCATTGACCAAATTGTTGGTCTTGATGGTGAGCGCGCGGCTCTCCACGATCTCGCGTTTGATCTCCTCGATCTCGTACTCGTTCATCGCGCCCGGTCTTCAGTATCGCTCTGGGACGGCCCGAGCAAGCGCTCGGTCATCGGGGGTTTCACCCCCGCCCCGCCGAAATGCCCCCCTGCGCGGATCACGAAGCGTGCAATTCAGCGCCACCCCGGAGTTTGGGGCCCCTGCCCCAAACGCGCTCGCGACGGCCAAAAAGCCGCTCCAAGCCTGCGGAAAGCCGTTTCTGGCTTGAACGGGGGCCGATCCCTGGGTAGAGCGAGGCGGGCGACGGAAGCCTAGAACAGGCTCCGGCCAATTTCTCGAGGAAAGTATGGACACTAGCGACATCCGTAAGGGCCTGAAGTTCATGATGGACGGCAACCCGTACGTCGTCACCGATTTCCAGTTCGTGAAGCCAGGGAAGGGCCAAGCCTTCACGCGCACGAAGATGCGAAACATGCTGAACGGCGGCACCATCGAACGCAACATCCGCTCTGGCGAAAAGCTGGAGCCCGCGGACGTCGAAGACCGCACGCTGCAGTTCATCTACCCCGAGGGCGACGCCTACGTGTTCATGAACTCGCAGACTGGTGATCAAGTCACCGTTCAGGCGGAAGTCGTCGGCGAAGACGCCGGCTTCTTGATCGACGGCGTGGACGTCGTGATCACGATCTACAACGGCAACCCCGTCGCCATCGCGCTCCCGCCACACGTGATCGTCCAGATCACCGAGACCGAGCCCGGCGTAAAAGGCGACACCGCCACGAACGTGACCAAAGCCGCCAAAATCTCGACCGGCGCCGCGGTCAACGTCCCGCTCTTCATCAACGAAGGCGACTGGGTCCGCGTCGACACCCGCACCCGAGGGTACATCGAACGCACCAAAGCGCCCTCCAAGGCGCCCTGAGTCGCGCCAGCCGCCCGCAACGTCCAATCAGCGAATCTGGCAGGCGTTGCGGCCGTGCTTTTGCATTCGCTAGCTCCGCCAGGCGGAGTTATTTTCGACCGGTAGTAGCGGGCTTGCCGCGCTCGAAGACGATCACTCGCCCGGCCTCGACGCACGCCGCCGCGCGTGCGTCGTTCGCTACGACGCAGTCGCTGAATTTGCTCGGGTCGGTGTGGTCGTGAAGGGCGCTGGTTTGCCAGAGCTCCTTGTGATCGCCGATCAGGAGCAGGCCGAGTGTGGTGGGAGTGATCAGCCAGCGCCCGTCGGGGGAGCGTGGGGTGCCCAGCGCTGGCAAGGGCGCGGGCTCTTTTTGCCCAGCGGCCGCCGAGCTCACGCGCGAGCCGTTGATCAGCGCGTCGAGGCCGAGGTCGTCGAAGCCGAGCGGCGCAATCGAGACGGCTGGGCCCGTGCCTCGTCCGGCGCAACTCGCCGGGCGAGCCGCCAAGAGGCGCGTGGTTAATGGCGGCAATAGGCCGTGCTGCGCATCGCTGACATTGAGCAGCAGCTCGGAGCGATCGCAGGCGTGGCTGGTGCCCGTGACACGTTCGCCGTTTGCGGCCGCCAATTCCAGCGGCCAGGTCGCGACTCCGCCGTCGCCGGAAGCAGCACCCTCCGAGGCGCGATTCGGCGCCACGCGCGTGACGCCGTTGGCGCCGCGTATCAGGAGCGCGCCGTCGGGCTCGAACCAGAGTGGGCTGTAATGGGGGAGCAGCGGCAGCGTGGCTTCCGCGCGCGCCACGAAGGGCGGGTCCAAATCGAGCTTGGTCACAGCGCGCAGCAGATCGCGCTCCATGGATTTACGCGCGCCAACGGATAGGCCGCGAAAGTACCAACCGTCTCGGCGTAGCACTGAGAACGCTTCGAGCACGTCACCTTGGGCGAGTGCGTAGGAGAGCTCGCCCTCTGCCAGAGAGTCGATGACGCGTGTCACATCGCCGCAACGAAACGCTGAGCCCTCTTCGTCGAAGACACGCGCTGCGCCGCTCTCGGCGCACAAGCTCGACAGCAGACGCAGGGCATTGCCATTGGTTTCCGGTCGGTAGCTGCTGCGCTTGAGGCGAGCGCGCGACACGAGGTGAGCCGCGAAGCGCGTCAGCGACGTGATGGGCTCGCTTGCGGAGCGCGACGCGCCCGCGGCGCGATCTAGCCAAGCTAGGTCAGCGCTCGCCGGCTCTGCGCTGCCCAGCGCGCCGACGCTCAGCGTCAAGCGCACGTCGTCTCGACCGTCTTGATCTTGATCCGAAGAATCCACCGAGAAACTTAGGGTTTCGTTGGGCGCTGCGCCGGCCGCGCGCAACAAGATCAGCAGCGGAGGTTCGACGCTGGGCGAGACCACCACGATGGCGCGCGCTGGAGCGCGAGAGATCAGCGGAGCCTTGCAAACCGCGCTCACGTCGAG
>DATCFJ010000196.1:0-2904 GCA_036509605.1 Polyangiaceae bacterium
TCGATAAGCTCTTGCCCGAAGACGCCGTGCGCACTCTGCGTGAGGAAGTCGAAATGGCACGCGGTTTGTGCCCGGATTTCGATCTCGAAGCGTACCGCGGTGGGCACATGACACCGGTCTTCTTCGGCAGCGCGATCAGCAATTTCGGGGTGCGCGAGCTGCTCCACGGCATTGGCGAGCTCGCGCCGTCACCGCGCCCGCAGCCCGCACGCGAACGCACCATCATCCCGACCGAAGACAAGGTCACCGGCTTCGTGTTCAAGGTGCAGGCCAACATGGACCCCAAGCACCGCGATCGCGTGGCGTTCGTGCGCTTGTGCTCCGGACACTTTCGCCGCGGCATGAAGCTACGCCATGTGCGCTCTGACACTCTACTGGCCGTGCACAACCCAGTCTTGTTCCTGGCGCAGGACCGCGAGCTGGCCGAAGAGGCATTCGCGGGCGATATCATCGGCATTCCGAATCACGGCAAGCTCGGCATCGGTGACGCGCTCACCGAGGGCGAAGACCTGCATTTCAAGGGTATTCCGAGCTTTGCGCCGGAGCTCCTGCAGCGCGTGCGCCCGACCGACCCGATGCGCGCCAAACACCTCGGCCGAGCGCTCGAACAGCTCGCCGAAGAGGGCGCCGCGCGTATCTTCAAGCCGCGAATCGGCGGCAACTGGATCGTCGGCGTGGTCGGCTCACTGCAATTCGACGTGCTGGCCGACCGCATCAAATCCGAGTACGAAATCCCGGTGATGTTCGAGCCCTCGAGCTTGTACACAGCGCGCTGGGTCGAGTGCGACGACCAAGCGGTGATGAAGAAGTTCCTCAACGGCAACGAAGGCTACATGGCCGACGATCACCTCGGTGCCCCGGTATTCTTGGCCCGCAACTCCTGGCACTTGGAGACCACGATCAAGGAATGGCCGGGCCTCAAGTTTCAGAAGACCAAAGAGGCGTAAGCGCGCCCGGCCGCCTCGGCGGAGCTAGGGCTATTCGCCGGCGATCTTCTTCAGCGCCGCGTCCTTCTCCAGGTAGCTCGGCGAGAAGATATACACGGCGGCGTTGGCGGCTTGGCTGACCACGGCTTGCATGCCCGTCAGCGCGCCGGTGAGCTCACAGCGGGTGCGTTTCACGCTGGCGCCATTGGCAGCCGGCACGTCCCAGCTCTTCAGCACCTTGTTCGGACCGAGGTCGTCACAGCTGGCGGGTGCAGGCGCCTTGGTCATGAACAGCTCGATCGTCTTGTCGGCTTCCCAGTAGCGCGCGGTCAGCGTGTTGTTACCCGCAGAGCGCGTCGCGCTGCAGAAGCGCTGAGTCGCCTTGGGATCACTCGCCAAGCGCTTCGGCGTGCCTGCGTCCGGCTCGTCCCCGTCACACTTCGGGGACACCGAAGCGTGGTCGGGCGCGACCTTGTTGTCACCCGCCCAGGTCACGAAAGTCTTCAGCAAACCGGCATTCAGCGCCAGGCGCTGCGCTTCCGCCGCCTTGGCCGCTGCCTGTGCCCCCTGCTTGTCCGCAATCTCTTTGTCGAGCGTGCTGAGCGCGGTTTGATCGGCGCAATATTTGTACGCGCGCTCACGCCATTGGCTGGTCAACGCCGCGTCTGCGGCAGCGGCGGATTTTCGCGTCCCGTCGAGCGCCTCTTGGCACTTCGTGGCGTCCTTCTCGGAACAGCCGAAAGCCGAGATGGTCGCGACCAGTACTAACAGTTCCCCGAGGCTTGTTCGCATAGCCGGGCATGTAAGCCCGGGTAGGCCGATCTTTCAACCGCGAATTGGCGCACTACTAGGCCAGCCCCCGGCCGCCCGTCAGTTCGACGTCGAATCGATCGTAACCAAATGCGCCGCGAGGCGAGCAAGACAGAGCATTCAGACTGCGGCGCCGCCACACAATGGCCGGGGTCGAATAGAACTGAATTCGGTACTGTGCGCCGACGAGCTAGAGGCGCGCCGTCCCCGTCAGCTGTTGACGCCGCTCGCGTGCCTGCTTGGTGCAAGCGAGCAGCAAACGACGACATCACGCCACTGATCGCCCGCGATCGCGAGGTTTGAGCGGCGCTTCTTGCGACGCCTGAGCGCACCGGTAAGCTCGAGTGATGAGGATTGTTCTGGGGCTGCTTGTGTTCGCGGTCGGCTGCGGCGGCAAGGCGAGCGAATCGTCGACACGTGCGTCGACTGCCGGAGCAGGCGGGAATGCTGGTGCCAGCGTGGACGCCGGAGCGGACGCGCAGGCCGGCGGCGGTAGTGCAGGCCAGAGCTGCGACGACTTGCAGGCCCAAGCCCAACGCGCCGCGGACACCAGCTGCAAAATCGACAGCGATTGCGTGCACCCGCCTCACATGGCTGGAGATTGCAGCGAATGCGGAGTGCTGTTGAACGCTACCAGCGAACAGAGCTCGCTCGCGGCAGTGAGCACAGTGTGCGAATCATTCTTCGCCCAAGGCTGCAAGATAGCAATGCACTCTTGCCCATATGAACCGGCGATTTGCGACGCTGGGGTTTGTGGGTTTGGGATTTAGCGCGAGTAAAGCCAAAGGCTGAGCGAGGCGCTCTCCGCACGGCAAAGCCATGGCACACGACGGCAGGTTGTTTCTGTTGGACGCCCGCGTTGGCGTGGCTGCATCGGGGAAGTTTGTTGGGCGGTCATCTGCTCGCGACCAATGATCGTGAGCGCTGCATGGCGCGCGTTGACTGGGCCTGGGGTCAAGATAATTGGCCGCCGAGCGGTAGTGGAGAGGCAACTGGTAGCGTGGTGTCGGGATTCAATTTGGTCGGCTCGTCGCTTCGCGATCTGGTGAGGCTCCGGCGCGTCGCTCGGGCGTGTTGAACCACCAAAATAAAAGCTCAGAAGTTACGCTCTGATGCTTGCAGAATTGCATATTAGCCCTATTCAAATGATCTGGGCGAGGTGGTGATG
>DATCFJ010000197.1:0-8006 GCA_036509605.1 Polyangiaceae bacterium
GCCGTTCGCTGGCAGCACGCTGCGCAGTGGCAGCGTGAAGCGTCCGTTGTTCGAGCGAGTGTGGGCTAAGGGGCTTGCTGGGACTCTGCCATCGGTCAGTTCGCGATGGACGGGTACAACGATGCCATGCTCGCGGCGTACGAGGCCGCCCAGGCCCTGAGCCGGGCCGCGGTTCGTTCTCCAGTGTGAGTGCAACGCCCCGGCTAACCGGGGCGTCGCGAATTTAGCCAAGAAATGCGGCATTTCGCCGACGAACGGCGCTCCGTTGACAGGCGCGGGCCCGGCTGCTAGTTGTCCCGCGCCCTACTGGCTTGCTTGAGACAACCGCAGTGTTTTCGCGAGGTTGTCGGGTAGGCGAACGAGGCACTGGACCCTGAGCACCCCGTGGCAGTCAAGAGATTTTGCTTATTCACCGGCAACGCGAATCCGGAGCTAGCCGCCGAAATCGCGAAGGTGCTGGACACTCCGCTGGGTGAGGCGCGCGTTTCCCGTTTCAGCGACGGCGAGACGTTCTGCGAAATCCGAGAGAACGTGCGTGGCCTCGATACCTACGTGATTCAACCCACGTGCTCGCCGGTCAACGACAACCTGATGGAGCTGCTGATCATGTGCGACGCGCTACGGCGCGCGTCGGCCTCCAGCATCACCGCGGTCATCCCGTACTACGGGTACGCGCGTCAGGACCGCAAAGTCGCGCCGCGTACCCCGATCACGTCGAAGCTGGTGGCCGATTTGCTGGTCACCGCCGGCGTCTCGCGCGTGCTGTGCGTCGACCTACACGCCGGGCAAATTCAGGGATTTTTCAACATTCCGCTCGATCACTTGTACGCGCTACCGGTGTTCTTGGACGACTACCTCAAGGTCCGTTTCAACAAGGACGCGGTGTTCGTTGCTCCGGACGCTGGCGGCGTGGAGCGCACGCGCGCTTACTCCAAGCGTCTCGGTGCTTCGCTCGCGATCATCGACAAGCGCCGTGAGCGCGCCAACGTCAGTGAAGTGATGCATCTGATCGGTGACGTGTCCGGCAAGGACTGCATCATCGTCGACGACTTGATCGACACCGCCGGCACCCTGTGCAATGCCGCTGTCGCGGTCATGGACGGCGGCGCGAAGAGCGTCGTGGCCTGCGCAACGCACGGCGTACTGAGCGGCCCAGCAGTGAAGCGCATCGAAGAGTCACCGCTGACGGAGGTCGTCGTGACGAACTCGATTTTGCACTCGGAAGAGGCGCGCGCCTCGAAGAAGATCAAATTCCTATCGATTGGGCGCCTGCTCGGCGAAGCCATTCGACGTATTCATAATAGTGATTCGGTGAGCTCGCTGTTCGTGTAGCGGCAGCAACTTCAGGAGAAGACAGATGGACGCAATTAAAGTTACTGCCAGCCGGCGCGATGATCATGGAAAAGGCGCTGCGCGCCGCTTGCGCAACGAGGGCAAAATCCCTGCGGTGGCGTACGGGAAGAGCTTGCCCACGCAAGCCCTCGCCATTCAGCCGGAAGCCATCAAGGCGGTGCTCGCCAGCGCTCGTGGCCGCAACACGGTCGTGAACCTGGACGTGGACGGCAAGGCCGGTCTGACCGTGCTGCTCTCTGACTTCCAGTATCACCCCCTCACACGTTCGCTCTTGCATGCGGACTTCGTGCAAATCCACCTCGACCAACCGGTGAACGTGGAAGTGCCGCTCGAGCTCACCGGCAAAGCCGCCGGCGTGGTTGCCGGTGGCACGCTGCGCCAGGTGTTCCGCAAGCTGCCGATTCGCTGCTTGCCGGGCCAAATTCCGGTCAAGATCGTGCACGACGTCACGTCGCTCGCGCTCGACGGTCACGTTGGCACTAAAGACCTCGCTTTGCCGGAGGGCGTTTCGGTGCGCTTGCCTCCGGAGCAAACGGTGGCCTCTGTCGTGACTGAGATCATCCGCGCGGAGGAAGAGGCTGCTCCGGCCGCTGGTGCTGCCGCTCCCGCTGCAGGTGCTGCCGCTCCGGCCGCTGGTGCCGCCGCCGCTGCTCCCGCCAAGGGCGCCGCCGCCAAGGCGCCTGCGAAGAAGTGATCCTGGTCGTCGGCCTCGGGAATCCGGGGCCGCGCTACGCACTGACCCGGCACAATGCCGGGTTTCTCGTGGTCGACGCGCTTTCCCTTCGGGGTGGGCGCGTCGCGTCGTTTCGGCCCCAGTTCGAGGGCCTGTACGCCGAGACAGAGTTGGGCGGAACGCGCGTCGGGCTGCTGAAGCCCGAGACGTTCATGAACGCGTCCGGGCGCAGCGTGCGTGCCGCCGTAGCCTTTTTCAAACTCGAGCCCGATGCGCTGCTCGTGGCGCACGACGAGCTAGACGTGCCGTTTGGCGAGCTGCGGCTGAAGTCGGGCGGGGGCGACGGCGGACACCGCGGGATTCGTTCAATCAGCGCGGAATTGGCCACCCCGGGCTACGGCCGACTGCGCGTCGGAATTGGCCGCCCGCCACCCGACTTTCAGGGTGACATCGCGGATTTCGTGCTACAAGCCGTCCCCCCGGAGTCCCGAACCGAGCTCGCTTCCGTGCTCGAGCGGGCCTCAGAGGTGGTGGAGTCAGTCGTTCGCGACGGGCTTCCCCAGACGATGAACCGAACCAATCAACGCATGTTGCGCTGATGGCTCCTTGCTCTCGACGCTCAGCGATCGAGGGCCTTTCGCCCACAAGGAGAACAAAGTGGCAGAAGCACAAGCAGTA
Source organism: Polyangiaceae bacterium (assembly GCA_036509605.1). Taxonomy (GTDB): domain Bacteria; phylum Myxococcota_A; class Polyangia; order Polyangiales; family Polyangiaceae; genus PMG-095. The sequence continues at coordinate 2,705 of DATCFJ010000197.1, forward strand.
GCGAGCTCGCATAAAGCTCGCGAGTACGAGACGATCTACGTCCTCAAACCCGACGTAACTCGTGAGACGCAAGAGAAGATCGCAACCCGCCTCGAAGAGGTAGTTGGTCGCGAGAGCGGCAAGCTGACGCAGGTCGACAACTGGGGTCGACGCCAGCTCGCGTACCCCGTGGCAAAGCATCGTCGCGGCGTGTACGTGTACGTGAAGTACGTCGGCGGCGGCGCGCTGGTCAGCGAGTTCGAGCGCACCCTGCGCTTGCTCGAAGAGGTGCTGAAGTACCAGACCGTGCTCGTCCGCAAGGACGTGAACATGGCAGCCCTCGAGGTGAACGCCGAGAACCTCAAGTTCGAAGCGGTCGAACCCCCGGCAGAGGACGAACCGGAAGAGTCCCTCGAGCGTCAGCTCGGCCTGGTGGATTCGCCCGATCGTGATCGCCACCGCGACTCGCGCGGCGACCACGACAACGATGACTACGGCGACGTGGACGGTCCGGCTGCCGACGAGGAGGACGCCCAATGAGAGAGCAAACCAGAGATATGGATCGTGGCGACCGTGGCGACCGCGGTGGCATGATGGGCGACAAGGACAACGTCGGGTTTCGCACCCGCGGTCGGCGTCGCGGCTGCTCGTTCTGCTCGGACGACGCCGAACCCATCGATTACAAGGATCCGCAAGGCCTCCGTTACTTCGTGACGGAACGCGGCAAGATCGTGCCGCGCCGCATTTCCGGCGTGTGCGCGAAACACCAACGCTCCGTGCAATTGGCGATCAAGCGCGCCCGTACCATCGCGCTGTTGCCCTTCACCACCAACGACTGAGGAGGGATCAAAGATGGCCACAGCCACCAAAGTTCTGCTTCAGGCCGACGTCGAGAACCTCGGTTCCGGCGGCGAGATCGTCAAAGTCCGCCCGGGCTTTGCTCGTAACTTCCTCTTGCCGCGCGGCCTGGCCGTGCCGGCCACCGCCGGTAACCTGGCGCGCGTCGAGGATCTCAAGAAAGCAGCTGCTGCGCGCAAGGCCGTCGAGGTCGCTGCCGCGCAAGAGCTGGCCAAGAAGCTGGAAGGTTCGAGCGTCAAAATCGCCCGCGCTGCCGGCGACGAAGGCAAGATGTTCGGCTCGGTCACGAGCAAAGACATCGGCGACGCCTTCGAGAAGATCGGCGTCACGATCGACAGGAAGCAGATCCAGCTTGCTGAACCGATCAAGACGCTCGGTTCGTTCGATGTGCCGCTCAAGCTTCACGGTTCGGTGACCGTGACGCTCAAGGTTACCGTCGAAAAGGCTGACGCGAAGAAGTGAATTGACAGAACGACGTAGGTCGTAGAGAACGGTTGCGCGAGCCTCGCTTCGGCAAAGCTCGCCTCTCTCTCTTACTAGCGCCCCGGAAGGTTTCGACCGACCGGGGCGTCGTGCATTTGGGACCTTGTGGATAACCGGTGGTTTCGTCGGTGGACAAATCCGGGATTGCTTGAGGGTTCGCGGCACTGACTTTGTCTGTCAGGCCCGAGTGGTAGCGATATTCCTGGGCGAAGGCCCCGAGAGGTAAGCGATCACGATGTTTGCAGAGCGTTTTCGTAAACAGGAAGATCCGCCACGGCTGGAGCCGATGCCCGGCCGAGTGCCGCCCAGTGATCTGGACGCCGAGGCCGCGGTGCTCAGCGCCATCTTGCTCGACAGCGACGCGTTTGACGCCGTCCAAGAGATTCTAGTCGCGGAGCATTTCTACGCAGACGCAAACCGGCGCGTGTACGAGGCGGTGCTTGAGCTGCAGAGCGCTTCGCGCCCGGTGGACATCGTCTCGGTGGCTGGACTACTTCGAGACAAGGGTCGGCTCGATCAAATCGGCGGCACCCCCTACTTGGCGCAGCTCGCGGACGCGACGCCAGCGGTTGCTCACGTCGCCGCCCACGCCTCGGTGATTCGCGAGAAGTGGCGTCTCCGTCAGCTGATCTCGATCTGCCAGAAGTTCGCGGCCGAGGGCTACGGCGACACGGGTGAGGTGCAGGGCTTCATCGACAAAGCCGAGCAGTCCGTGTTCGACATTGCGCGCATCGCGCAGTCTTCGAACGTGGTCTCGGTGCGCGACGCGATCAAGGGCGCGTTCGAGATCCTGGGAGAGGCCGCGCGTCGTGGCGGCGGGATCTCCGGCATCGAAACGGGCTACACCGAGCTCGATAAGCAAACTGCCGGCCTTCACCCGGGGGATTTGCTGATCGTCGCGGCTCGCCCCGGCATGGGTAAGACGTCGTTCGTGCTCAACTTGGCAGCCAACGTTGCGCGGCCCAAGCGCGTCGAGGTCAACGCGGAGAATGAAGCGTATTTCGACGCAGCCGTCGAAGAGCCGGGACACGGCGTCCTGTTCTGCTCTTTGGAAATGCCGCGCGAGCAGCTGGCGTCGCGCATGCTCGCCTCCGAAGCGCGGGTCGACATGTCGCGCCTTCGCTCCGGCAAGCTGCAACGGGATGATTGGAACAAGCTCACCGAGTCAGCGTCGCGCTTGGGTCGCTTGCCGCTCTGGCTCGACGACACACCCGCGCTGACGCTACTGGATTTGCGCGCGAAGATTCGCCGATTGCAGGCCGAGCTGAAGCGCGGTGAGGGCGCCGGGACGAACAAGGGCCTAGGCCTCGTCGCTATCGACTACTTGCAGCTGATGCAGGGGCGCAAGGATGCAGGCAGCCGCGAGCAAGAAATCAGCGAGCTGTCGCGAGGCTTGAAGCAGCTCGCCAAGGAGATGAAGATCGCCGTCATTGCCTTGAGCCAGCTGAACCGCGCGGTGGAAACGCGCACCAGTAAAGACAAGCGTCCCCAGCTCAGCGATCTGCGTGAAAGCGGAGCCATCGAGCAGGACGCCGACACGATCATGTTCATCTACCGGGATGAATATTATTTCAAGGACAGCCCGGACAAGGGCATCGCAGAGCTGATCATCGCCAAACAGCGTAACGGTCCGACCGGCAAGGTGATGACCAAGTTCACGAGCGAGTACACTCGTTTCGATAATCTAGCGCCCGAGGAGTACAACTTCGGGGACTTCGATGCCTTCGGTGGTGCCGGCGGTGGAGGCGCCGAAGCATGACCGGAGCTCCCGCGCTTTTGTGTGCGCTGCTTCTGATTTCGTTCTTGTGCTGGGACGCGCTGCGCGGCCAGCGCACGGAGATCAGACGAGCTCAGAAGTCCGATCTCAAATGAACAAGCGCTCGGCCAAGTACTGAATCACCTCGTTCAGCCCTTGGTGCGTCGCGGCGCTCACTAGCAACAGATCTACGCCGAGCTTTTCGAACTCGACCTTCAACTCGTCGTAGACCTCTTGCACGTCGGGTAGGTCGGCCTTGGCCAGCGCGACCACTTCCGGGCGGCGGGCGAGCTCTGGGCTGTAGGCCTTCAGCTCGCGGCGGATCGCGTGGTAATCCTCGAGCGGGGAGCGGCCTTCTTCACCGGTGACGGTGATCAGATGCAGCAAGAGCCGCGTGCGGTCCAGGTGGCGTAAGAAGCGAATGCCGAGTCCTGCGCCTTCGCTGGCTCCGGGGATCAGACCGGGGATGTCGGCGATGACGAAGCTACGGCCGAGGCCGGCGCGAAAGTCCCCGATGGTGACGACGCCTAGGTGCGGGACCAGCGTCGTGAACGGGTAGTCGGCGACTTTGGGACGCGCGCGGCTGACCGCGCTGATGAAAGTGCTCTTGCCGACGTTGGGGAAGCCGAGCAAGCCCACGTCCGCCATGACCTTCAGCTCGAGGCGCAGCGAGCGCGACTCACCGGGCTGTCCGGGCTCGGCGTAACGCGGGGCGCGATCGTCGGGCGTCGTGAAATGGCGATTGCCGCGGCCGCCTTCGCCGCCTTTGGCGATCACGATGCGCTCTTGCGGGCGGGTGAGCTCGCAGATTTTCTCTTGTGTGGCGCTGTCGAAGACGATGGTCCCGACCGGCACTCGCACTTCGACTTCCTTCGCGGCGCGACCGTAGCAATCTTTCCCCATGCCGTTTTGGCCCGGATCGGCACGCGCGACGCGCTGATGAATCAGATCGTAGAGGGTGCCCAGGCCCGAGTCCGCGACGAGCACGACGTCACCACCGCGCCCGCCGTCTCCGCCTGCGGGCCCGCCAAACGGGATGTACTTCTCCCGTCGAAAAGCGACGGCACCCTTGCCGCCGGCGCCCGCTTCGACTCGCAATTCACACTCATCAATGAAACGCATCGCTCGGCGCTAGACCTAGCACCTATCGGGCAAAGTCCAGCCAAGATCGGCCGCCCGCGACCCAACCCAACTGGGATAGGCTCTCACTTCGGGGGCTTGAGCGGTAAATTCGGGCGGGTAGGGGAGCTCTTGCGCTGGGGGGCGTTGCTGGCGAACTCGTCCAGCACGTCGAGTGCCGCAAGAGTGGCCTCCATCCCGAACTGGCGGGCCGCAGATTCCAGGAACACGCTCGGGATCCGCGTCAGCTTGAGCGCCGTGGCCTTGCCAAGCTCCAGCTCGCGCTCGGCGAACGCTTCGAACGAGGAGAAGCCCTTGGCCGCATACAGCTTCTCCTCCTGGATCCGCTTTAGCTCGCCGCCGAGTTGGTAAAAGCCGTCGTGCAGGTTCTTACGCAGAGTCTTGATGTGCCCGAGCACGCTGTGCAGCTCGCCGATGCGTTGTTTGATGCTGTCGGCGGCGTCCGGAGTACGGAGTGTGGCGCGTGCGCTGCCCGGCTTGGGGGCTTGAAGGTTCCGAGCGGCGGCTTCCTCGGCGTGCTTTGCGGCATGGCGTGCGGCCCACGGGGCGGCTCCGCGCATGCCGAGTCGACGCCCCCCTGCGCTTTCGGCGGCTTCTACCTTTTTCGAGGCTCGCGCTCGCTTGTTCGCGGCGGCCGGCGGAGCGACGGACTTGCGTGCCGGCGGAGCCACCGATTTCCGCGCGGGTGGTGGCACCGATTTGCGGGCGGCCACCGGTGGCGGCTTGCGCGGTGGGGCAGAAGGCCTAATGGATTTCGGAGCGCGCTCGTCTGCTCGCACGAGCTGTGCTGTTTTTACCCGGGATTTCATGACGGCAATCTGCCCTAGCATGGTGCACCCGAATGATCCGGATGCCCCCTAAGCCTTTGTTAACAGTTTAGTATGAGCGCCGTCCGCTATGCAAAAACCCGAATCGGATCCGCCCAGCCGCTCTGACAGCGAGCAACCCGCGCGCGGTTCGTCGCCCGTGAACGCCAGTCTTTTCCCTCAGGATCCGCGGATCGCCGTGGTCGTCAACGGCAATGCCAAGAGCGTGACGCAAGAGGTCATCTCCACGCTGGATCAGATCTTACTGGGCGGGGACCTG
>DATCFJ010000198.1:0-8539 GCA_036509605.1 Polyangiaceae bacterium
CTTGGATGCGGCAGCGTTTTCACCGGATTTTGACGTCAAGGAGACGAAAGAGGGCTTCGTGTTCCGCGCCGACGTTCCTGGCATTAAGGACGCCGATCTCGACGTGCGTCTGACCCAGAATCGACTCAGCATCTCTGGCAAGCGGGAGTCGGAGAAAGAGGAAAAGGGCGACACCTTCTACACCAGCGAACGCAGCTACGGCAGCTTCACGCGTGCCTTCACGCTGCCGCAAGGCGTGGACGCCGACAAGATCAAGGCCGAGCTCAAGGAAGGCGTGCTCACGCTGATGGTCCCCAAGAAGCCGGAGGCCCAGCCGAAGAAGATCGACGTCACGAGCCGCTGACCGCAACGCGCCGCTCGTGGTGGATGCCTGTAGCCCATCACGAGCGGCGCGTGTCGTTGGTGCACTGATCGCGAAAGGCGCGAGTGAAGCGCAGGCCGGGCGCTACTTCTGCGGAGCTTGAACGGTCAACACCGGAATGGTCGCTGAGCGCACTAGCTTTTCCGCGACGCCGCCGAGTAGCGCGCGGTTCAATCCGCGTCGCCCGGGAGTTTGAGCAGGGCTTTTCACCTTCGCATGGCGCGGTCGAATGCTGTCCACCATACCGCTGAGTCGCGCGTGCGCCGCATCGGCGATCCGCTCCGCAAGGTCTGCCGGTAGAGGCACGTCGGCTCCGTGCCGCGACCACGCCAAGCCCTAGCTGCGTGCCCGCGCGGCTCGCCGCTCGACCAAGTAGACCAAGTAATCCCGCCTAGAAAAGTGGTCGGCACCCGCCCTTGAGCGCCACGCGAAAGCGCGGGTCGGCCGGTGCATCGTCGCGTAACACCGGTTCGTCGAGGCTGCCCGCCATCTTGAACACGCCGAACGGGCGGTGAGCCGACCGAGCGCGGGGTGCACGGCTCGTTCCAGTTCAATTCTCCGTGTATGCTAAGAGACGCTTCGAGCCACATGACCGGAAGCAAGCGGCCGCCGCACGACGACCGAGAGTCGGCGCCTGACGAGCTCGTCGAGGTCCCTGAAGGCGGCCTTTCCAGAGGTCTGCGGCTCGGTGCCGCCTTGGCCGGTGCCGTCGGCAAAGCGGCTGCTCGTAACTGGCTGCGTCCCGGGTCACGCGCCGGAGCGAACGCGGCGGAACGCGCCGACGGCGAACGGCTGGCTGGCACGTTGGGGAGTCTGAAAGGTCTCTCGATGAAGCTCGGCCAAATGCTGAGCTACGTTGATCTGCAAACCCCCGAGGGCTGGAAGCAGGCCCTGAGTCGCCTGCAGCACGAGTCGCCGCCGCTATCGCATGAGATGGTATCGGAGGTGGTGGAACAGGAGCTTGGCAGGTCCCCCGAGGCGATATTTGCGGCTTGGGATCCCAAGCCGATCGCCGCCGCCAGCATCGGTCAGGTGCACCGAGCTCGCTTGCGAGACGGTGGCGAGGTGGCTGTCAAAGTCCGCTACCCGAACATCGATCGGATCATGCGGCAGGATCTGGATAGCTTCGAGCTCGTCAGTCGTTTTGGCGGCTTTCTGATGCCGAAGCTCGACAGCGCCGAGCTCATCGCCGAGCTTCGCGAACGATTCCTCGAGGAGTGTGATTATCGCAAGGAGGCTGAGAGCCAGATCCTGTTCCGCGATTTCTTCGAGTCCGAGGAGGGTGTCGTCATCCCCAGGGTGCACGCTGAGTATTGCAGCGAGCGCGTGCTGACGTCCGATCTGATCGACGGGCAACGCTTCGACGACTTCGCTCGCAGGGCTTCACCCACCGAGCGCAACCACGCCGCACGCCTCATTCACAACTTTGCCTTCAAGTCGATCTTCGGCTTGGCGGCGCTGAACTGCGATCCTCACCCCGGCAACTACTTGTTTCCGTCGGGAGGTGTGGCCTTTCTGGACTTCGGCTGCGTCAGGCGCTTTGAAGCGGGCATGCTGCAGGAATGGCGCCGAATGCTCAGGGCCGCGCTGGAGCAGGATCACAAGGGCTTTCGCGGCGCGGTGGTGGCTCTTGGTCTGGCTGAGGAAGGGGGTTCGTTCGATTTCGAGGCCCACTACGCTCAATACCTGTACTTGATTCGTCCTTGGCTCAGCGAAAAGCCCGCTGCGCTCACGCCGGATTTCGTAACCCGCACTTATCGGACGCTGCTCGTTTCGAACCCCAACCGGACCAAGCTAAAGATGCCACGCGAGCTGCTGTTCGTGAACCGCTTGCAATGGGGCTTGTATTCGGTCTTGGCGCAACTGGGCTCGACGCAATCATTGCGCGACGAAATACTCGATATCGTCTACGACGCGGAGGAAGCGAGGCCGCCACCCTTCAGCGAGTCAGAGGTTGGGCGCTATCTGCGGGCGCTTCATCCGGAACAGTAGCCGCGCTCAGGGCGAGCGGTGCCGCCAGCCGATCCAACATGCCGAACAGAATGTGGAAGTGGACGCGGTGGCACAGTTGCCGCTCCAGCTGCCGCCAGAGAAAGCGAGGCCACAGGCGACCAAGATACCGGGTCGTCAGCGCAAGCTCCGTCCCACCGTCGGTTGCCGCAAACCGGTAAGAACCCTCGCAAGCCCGCGCGTAGCGCTCGATTCCCAGCTGCTGCTCGAGCACCTCGAAGGCAAGCAGCCGTGCCGGCTCCACCGTGGTGATGAGCTTGAGCAGGTGTCCGCGCGTGTACTGGCAGCGAACGGTGGCCCCCACGGAGAGCTTGTTTCCCTGACTGTTTACGGGCATTGGCAGCAGCAGTCGAAGGAGCGTGCGAGGCCGCTGGGGAACATCTTCGTAGAACATGAGGCAGCGCCAGACGTCTTCCGGCGAGGCGCGGAAATGGAGCCGCGTGGTCACACTCTCCATTGGGGAAGCGTCTTGCGTGAGTCTGATGCTACCGCTCATGGCTGAGAGTCTCCGTCCGGGTCAAGAAGCACGACGCCGCAACCGATTGCAAGTAGAATGCCCGGATGTTAACGGATCTTGACTTACCCCTTCTACCCATTTGGGTCATTCGCGCGGCCGTCGCGGCCGTCTGGCTGTACGAGGGTCTGTGGTGCAAGTTGCTTGGACGCGGAGCCGGTCAGCTCGAGGTGGCGCAGGCCGTGCCCTTCCTCGGCTCGCGCTGGGCGGGGCGCTTTTTGCGGCTGCTGGGCACCGCCGAGCTGGGCATCGCGCTTTGGGTCCTTTCGGGGGTTCTGCCAGGGCTGTGCGCGGTCACGCAGACCGGACTCTTGGTTAGCCTCAACACCGCCGGGATCTCCTGGGCGCGGCGGCGCATCCACGATCCGGCGGGCATGGTCCTCAAGAACGCGGCGCTACTGACGCTCGCCTGGGTGGCGGCGGCGCTTCCGAGGGTGATTCCATGACGGAGGTTGCAGCCGAGGCTCCAAGCCCGGAAGCCGCGTGGCGAGCTGGTCGCCTCAGCGCTCGCTCGGGATCTCGGAAACTGCTGTTCGGCCGCGTCTACGAGGACAGTGCTATCGAGCTTCAGGCGTTTCCAGCGGGCGAGCGGGTGTTTTGCATTGCTTCTGCCGGCTGCACGGCGCTCGCTCTGTGTCGGGACCATGACGTGGTCGCTTGCGACATCAATCCGGCCCAGATCGAGTACGTGCGCCGGCGTCTGTCGGGCGGCGGCCGCGAGGTCGGAAGTGCCGAACGCGTCATGGGCTTCATGCGCCGGCTCATGCCGTTGGCCGGCTGGAGCCGGGCGAGCGTGAACAGGTTTCTAACGTTGAGCAACCCAGAAGAGCAGCTTCTGCAATGGCAGCGGGAGCTCGACAACTGGCGTTTCCGTTCGGGCTTTGCCCTGCTGCTTTCCCCACTGTGGCTGCGCAGCGTCTACTCGTCGGCGCTCCTGTCCTGCCTGCCTGAAAGGTTCGACCAAGTCTTGCGCGGCCGCATGCAGCGCTGCTTCGGCCTTCATCCGAATCGAAGCAATCCTTTTGCGAGGGCGTTGCTGTTAGGGATCAGCGAGGAACAACACGTCGAGGATGACGGTGCGCGCATCGAGCTGGTGGTTGGCGATGCCGCTGAGTATCTCGAGAGGTGTCCGCGAGAGAGCTTTGGGGGGCTTTCGCTGTCCAACATCCTCGATGGAGCAGATGACGCCTACAGAGAGCGGCTTTTTGCGGCCGTTCGTCACGCTGCCAAACCTGGTGCGAATATCGTGTGGCGAAGTTTCAGCGAGCCCAGCCCAGGCCTGCTCACCAATCAGGCCGACGACGATCGCTCGATGCTGTGGGGTATCGTCGACGTGCGGCCCGTCGAATCCTTATAGGCAACGACGAGAGCCCACGCACCGAAGGCGGCTGACAGGCTATTGGGGTGCACCACCGCAGAAGCCAGCCATGCATTGGGCGAGGAGGCCAACCAGGCACTGCGTGCAGTTCTTTTGGCAATTTAGAAGGCCCGATTGGAGTGAAGACCACTTGGCCGAGCTCGCCGCCGCGGTGTTCAGCTCGGCCTGCCCGCACGCGAAGCCGCGAAACTCGTGGCAGCCGGTCTGGACGACCTGGCAATCGGCATCGGACTCACACACAAGGTTGCTGGGATCTTTCAAGAACGGCTCAGCCGCCGCGATCTCGTCAGAGCAGTCGCTGCTGCTGCAACCCGCGGCTGCGAAAGTCCCGCCGAGAGTCAAGAGCACCGCGCAGCTCATCGCGCGCCACGCTCGGCTGGTTTCAAGCTTCGTCATCGAGCCAGCCTACAAGGGATAGCGAAGGTTTCGTGCATTCGTCTTGTCGCGCGTGACGACGCTCCTTAGTGGGGCACCGGGGGCTCACGCCGGGTGCAGGGCTCGAGGGCGTGATGAGAGCCCGCAAAAACTGCGCCCCCAAACGCCGCACGCGCAAAAAAAAGAAAGAGGCTGTCCTGGCGCGTCCGGCCGTGTCTCCGCGTCGCGCCAACGGCAATTCGCAAGCCCGCGGCGTGGCACACGCATTGCAGTGAATCCCCATCATGCGAGAGCTCCCTTCCGCACGCCGCGCCGACCTCGATCGGCTGTTCGCGTCGCGTGTCTCCTTCCACCCCACGGAGCGTCGGCTGTACGGGCACGACGTGGGCGTCTTGCCGCGGCGGCTCCGGCCGCTCGCCGGCAACCCGATCCCCGATGCGGTCGTTCAACCCGAGTCCGAAGCCGAGCTGATCGAGCTGGTGCGCTGGAGCGCAGCCCACTGCGTGCCGCTCACGCCGCGCGCGAAGGGCACTTCCGGCTATGGGGGCGCCGTGCCGCTAAAGGGCGGGCTGGTCGTCGACCTGCGACGCATGAGCCACGCGGTCGAAGTCGACGCCGAAGGGCTGACGGTGACCGTTGCGCCCAGCCTGGTCTGGGAGCGACTCGATCATCATCTTGCGGAGCACGGTCTCACGCTGCGCCTCTACCCGAGCTCGTATCCGTCCGCGACGGTCGCCGGCTGGCTTGCCCAGGGCGGCGCCGGTCATGGTTCATTTGAGTACGGCTGGTTTGCCGACAACGTGGTCTCGGCGCGGCTCGTGATGCCGAGCGGCGAGGTCCGCGTCGTCGCGGGTGCAGATCTCGACCTCGTTTCCGGGGCAGAGGGCATCACCGGGTTCATCTCCGAGGTGACGCTGCGCGTGATGCAGAAGCAACCTTTGTCGGTCACCCTCGTGCGCTGCCCGAACGCGGCCTCCACCGCATCGCTGCTAGAGAGCGTGGTGGCGGAGAAGATCCCCGTCTGGTCGCTCGGCTTCGCCGATCCGGTGATGGTCGAGCTCACCAATCGCTGCCCGCCGCGCGCGCACCCGAACGAAGACCACGTCGAGTTGCCCGTCGGCTACCTTGTAACGCTGGCCCAACGGGACGCGGATGCACAAGGCTCGCGCCCCGCCCTCAGCGATCTGATCGAGCGCGCGGGCGCCGAACGCCTCGCTCCTCAGCTTGCCGAGCACGCCTGGGAAGACCGCTTTCGCATCATGCGCGTCAAGCGGCTCGGCCCGTCGCTCGTGCCGGCTGAAGTCGTGGTACCGCTCGGAGCGCTCGCTGCGTGCCTGGACGAGCTCCGCGCCAAGATCGAGCAGCCGCTGGTCATCGACGCTATCGCCATCGCGAAGGGCGCAAAGGGCGAACCCGAGGTCGTGCTGCTCGGATTCATCCCGCAGGATGAGCGCACGCTCAGCTACGACCTCGCATTCGGGTTAGCGCTCAGCGTGCTTTCGATCGCGGAGCGCCACGGTGGGCGCGCGTACAGCACCGGCCTCTACTTCCGGCACAAGGCGCGCCAGGTTCTGGGAAGCGCCGCGCTTGGACGACTGGAGGAGCTCAAGCAACAGGTCGATCCCGGCGGGCTGATGAATCCGGGTAAGGTGCTCGGCGCCGGCGTGCTGTCCACGGGGGTTCGCATCGCCGAAGCATTCGAGCCCGTGGTGCGCTTCGTCGGAAACCGCGTGAAGAGCGAACCCGGCGCGCGTGTCGGAGCCGCAAAACGCGGGATTCCGGCTGACGTCATCGAGTACGCGTACGCCTGCTCGCAGTGTGGCTACTGCGTCGACGAATGCGACCAGTTCTACGGGCGCGGCTGGGAGAGCCAGTCTCCGCGCGGCAAGTGGTTCTTCCTCCGCGAATACGTGGAGGGCAAAGAGGAGATGAGTCAGATGATGGTCGACTCGTTTCTTTCCTGCACTACGTGCGAGCTGTGTAACGTCCGCTGCCCCGAGGCGCTGCCCATCGAGTCCTCGTGGATGAAGCTGCGCGGCCGCCTGATCCAGGACGAAAAGCGCCTGACGTTTCCGCCGTTCGAGATCATGCAGGCCGCCACGCGCGCCCAGGGCGACATCTGGGCGGGCTACCGAAAGGACCGCGACGCCTGGTTTCCCGAGGACCTGAAGGCGACGCACGGCCCGTCGCACAAGAGCAAGAACGTCTACTTTGCCGGTTGCACGGCAAGCTATGTCGAGCAGGACATCGGCATCGCCAGCGTGCGTTTGCTCGACCGGGCGGGCGTGGATTTCAGCTATCTCGGCGAAAAGGAAAGCTGCTGCGCGACGCCCATGCTCGTCGCAGGCAAGTGGGACGTCTTCGTCGAGACGATGAAGCAGAACCTGGCCGCGGTGAAGGAAGCCGGCGCCGACACGGTGATCACGTCCTGTCCGGCCTGCGACATGATGTGGCGAAAGGTCTATCCCGAGTGGGCAGAAAAGCTCGGCATCGACTACGGCATCACCACCCGGCACTACTCCGAGCTCGTGAGCGAGAAGATCCGCGACGGCAGCTTCAAGTTTCCGACCGACGGCGACAACGCGAGCAAACGGCATCTCGACATCGTTACCTGGCACGACAGCTGCCACATCGGTCGAGCGTCGGGCGTTTACGAGCCCCCGCGCGAGCTGCTCGCGGCCATGCCCGGCGTGGAGCTGCGCGAGATGGAGCACAACCGCGAGCGCGCCCACTGCTGCGGCTCGGTGCTCACGTTGCTGAAGGATCCCGAGGTCGCGGCGGACCTCGGCAAATCGCGGCTGGAGGAGGCGCTGGCAGTCGGCGCGAAAGAAATGGTCGCGCTCTGCCCATGCTGCGAATTTCAGCTCCGCGTGAGCGCGGAGGCGCGGAACGTGGACGTCGAGGTCATCGATCTCGCGCACTTTGCGGCCGAGCGCCTCGGCTACACACTGCCCGATCCGCATCCGGAGGTGCGGGCGCAGTGGGCGGTGTTCGAGAAGATGGTCGCTCTGCTCACGCCGGCGGGCTTCGCTGGCGTGCTTTCCAGCATGTGGCCGGAGCTCATCGAAGCCATGCCCTGGGGGCTCGGCCGGGTGATGCGCTTTTTCGGAAAGATCCCCGGGGCGCTCAGCGCGATGAAGCCCCTGTTTGGCGTGCTCTTCGCGCTGCTGCTCCCGCGCATGATGCCCAAGCTCTTGCCGGTGATGCTTCAGCGCGTCACCGCACGCGTGCCGATGCCCGACTACATGGCTGAGCAGATGCCCGAGATGATGCCAGGCGTGATGGACGCGCTGATGCCCCACATGCTTCCCGAAGTCGTCCCGCTCGTGAGCGATCCCTTGATCGCCTACCTCCGCCACCCGCCAGCCGCAGCGGCGGCATGAGCCTTACGACCCCCGGACATGCCAGCCGCCCCGAGCACGAGCATGCCGAGACTAGAGCGCTTCGCGGCTAAGGGACCTCGAAAGAACAAGTCGAGCGATCATCGTAGATTCGGGCGTGGCCTGATGACGTAGTTCCAATCGCCGTGGAAGTCGTCGGGCTCGATGTTCAAGCCCTTGAGCTCTGTGGCGGAGATTGGTACGCACTGCACGAGCGGCAGACTCCACGGGCTCGTTGGCGATGTCGCCCAGACCTTGGTTCGCGACGCTGCATGCCCCGTGCTCACCGTCGGAGCGAGTGACTCGATTCACGCCGCATAGGCGAACACAGGCGCGCTGTGACGGCTCGTCGAAATCCGAAGCCACTAGGACTTGCTTGATGTTGATCACGTCGGGACTCCGGTGGCGAGTTTGTGCGGAAGCGGTCCGACTGCAGCCGGGCCGGTTTGCGCCGAGAAGGGACGCCCATCCTCGGCGCAGATGATTTGGATAGCTTGGCGCCCGGACATCAGCGCCGTGGG
>DATCFJ010000199.1:0-3137 GCA_036509605.1 Polyangiaceae bacterium
CACAAGTGATCGCGCCGCGACACCGCGATCACTTCGCCGTTGGCGTCGAAGGTCGCCGTGCGCGTCGCGTTGGTCACGAGCGGCGAGGAGAACAGATCCGAAACCAGACCGTCCCAAGCGAACTTCGAAGTTTGGAAGTCGCCCACGACGCGCTGGAACTCAGGATCGCTGTCCACGCAAGGCGCGGAGTTCGCGTAGTAACAGAGCTTCTGCGCCCAGGCCTTGGCAAACAGCGGATGCTCCGCGAGTACGCCGCCGAAGTCGGACATGCTGGCGACCGGCTTTTGCACGCCCTGAAAAGAGAACACACCCGGTTCTGCGCTCCAGGTCGTATCGGCTTGCGAGTGATAGTTCCAGGAATAAGTTGCAGAGAAGATCGAGCGCAGCGGGTCGAGCGTTTGGTGGCAAGCCTTGCAAGCGCCCGCGCTGGCGTGAACCGTGTCCAAGCCGGGTGGGGGATCGCCTGCCGTCACCGTGCTGTCCGTGCCGTCAACCTGCGAGCCGAGCGCGACGACCAACGTCTGATTCAAGGTCACGCGCATTTGGTTGCTCGTGTTGGTTTGCCAATTGGCGAAGAACGCCGGCGTGGTGAAGAAGCCGAGCCGCGGCAGTGAGACCACCAGCTCGGTCGCCGTGCGCAACGCGGGCAGATCGTAGAACGTGCTGGTCGCTTCCTTGGCCTTCGGTGGGCGAAGCGTCACGAGCTTCCAGTCCGTGAAGTCGGCAGTGGTGAGTTGCGGCGCCGTGGCGCTGCCGCCGATCGGCGGACAAGCGATCCCCCCGGGGCCCTTCCAGCCGTCGAGTGACCCGTACAAGAGGCGGTGAATGGCGAACGAGCTGGCCGGAAACTCGATCGGATCGGTTTGGCAGGCCGCCACTTTGCCGGGCAGGAGCAGGTCTGGATCGTACCAGTGCATGTAGTTGGGGCTGGTTGGGTCGAGCGTGTCGGCGATCGGGATCGGGCCTTCCGCGGCTTCGGCGATCACCGGCACTTTGGGGTGGTCGGTGCGGAAGCCGTCGGTTACTTTGCCGTCGTCGTTGACTTCGTACTGGTCGAGGAACGCGTACAGCTCCTTCAACGCGGTCGTCATCATCAGCTTGGGGCTGGTCACGCTGTCGGTGAAGGGCTCGCCTTGCAGGACCAGCTGCAACATGGTGCGCGCGAAGCTTTGCTCGATGTTCTGCAGCAAGAGCGGCGACGTGAGCCCGTTGGTCACGAGCTGCTTCGGGTACGACTGATCCGCGAGATCAGTCATCGAGATCTGCGTCTGCTGAAACGAGAGCTCGAAGAAGCGCTCCATCTTTCGCTGATACTCGGGCAGCTTCTGCCAGCCGGCGATCAGGCCTTGAAGGGCCGTTGGGTCGGCCTGAACGGCACTGATCTCGTCGTCGCTGGGCGGCAAGCCGACCAACAGGTTCTTCACTTTCGCGACGTACGTTGCGGCCGCAACCGCGTTGAAGGGCGGAGGCGTCAGCGTGCCGCAGCTGCCGGCGTCCGAGCACGCGCCAGCCGAGGAGCCGTCCGCGCCCCCAGCGGGCGAGCCAGGACCGCCCGCACCGGCCGCGCTGCTGCCCGTCTGCTTGCTCGACGCCGAGCAGGCGAACGCCAGGCCCAGGGCGGCAAACGCCAAACGCGGGGCGCGCAAGCGACCGAGCGAAGAAGACCCGAGATAAAAGGGATTGCGCACTGCTAGCTCCTTGACTGCCCCCACCGCTCGGAACGATGCCGCGCCACTCGCCCTCGCGACAGCGAATTCGCCTGTGTTTACGCTGATTCAGTATACAGCCGGTATACAGAAGCGAGCCGCTGCCTACATTGGCGCGGGCGCGGGCGCGGGCGCGGGCGCGGTCAGCCAATTCTGGGGCAACCGCGGCTGTTCGCGCTAAAGCACGCAGCCGATGCGATCCATGTCGATCGCGATCTCGTCCAGCCAGAGCTCGAACTTCTCGGTCGTCGCTTGATACTCCTGCCAGCCAAGCCAGACCTGGTTGAACTCCGGCAGCATGTATTGCACGCCGGAGTTACCGCCGTGTGGCGTGCTTGGCTTCGTGTACAGCGACGGGTGTTCGACGCCGTCCCACCAGAAGCGCGTCTCGTTCGTGTCGCCCTTGTGCAGCCACTCGATGCACAGCCACTGCCCAGTCGGCACCGCTAGCGGTGCGCCGTTCGGATCCTTGTCCGGGTTCGTCCAATCCCCCGTGCCGTTCGCTGAGCCGGTGCTGTCGGTACCGACGCCCCACAGGTTGTTGCCTCCCTGAAGTTGCCCGCTCACGCGAATCTCGCCGGTCACGCCCGTGCCGGAAGCCGCGATCATCGTCCAGTGCGCATAACTCAGACCACCGGCGGTGTCTGGTAGCGACGCGAAGTAAGCGAATACGCGCCCGTAGTAGGTGTTGTTTGTCGCGGGGAACGTCTTGGTTTCGCGGATCGCGCTCTGACCGTTACCCGAGATGGTTAAGTGCAGCGCCATATTGCCGCGCGCCTTTTGCAGGCCGTCGATCACGGGCTTCGAGCCGCCGATCGCGGTCCACGTCGCGGTATCGAGCGTGCCGCTCTCGAAATCCTCGCACAACTGAACGTTGGCTTGCGCGCAACGGCTGGCACCGAGAAAGAGCGCTTTATCCGTAGAGAGATCACGGGCACCCGCGCCGCTAGTTCCGGCGCCTGCATTGCCGACCATGCCTGATGCGCCAGCGGAGCCGGACGTGCCCGAGCTGCCCCCAGGCGAGCCCGAAGCGCCGCCCGTAGTGTCGCCGCCGGCCGTCGCTGATCCCGCCGTCTCCGCGCCCCCGCCAAGCGAGCCCGCGGTCGCCCCCGCGCTGCCTACGGCTCCTCCGATAGTAGCGGCCCCGGCTTCGCCCGCAGTCGTTGGCGCGGGGTCACTGGAGCACGCTTCGAGGCCGAGAAGGATCGCCGAGAAACAGACGGTTCGCAGCACGATGCCTCATAGCCCTTGGAGTGGACCCGTGCAGCACGCGGGGTTGCCGAACGTCGTAGCCGTGCCGCCCATCATGTTGATCAGCGAGACCAACAAATTGTTATGCTGAATCTTGTTGTACTGCATGAAGCGGCCCGACTGGAGCGCGCCGCCGGCGCCACCCGCGAGCACGAACGGCTGCGGCGAGTGCGAGTGGAT
>DATCFJ010000200.1:0-2994 GCA_036509605.1 Polyangiaceae bacterium
GGCGACGCCAGCCACGAATTTGGCTTGTTCCGAAGCGCGGCTGGGCACAATTGAGCTCTGTCCGAGAGTGTCCAGCAGACCTGGGCTGGCCGGCGGGGGAAGGCTTTCCGAGGTGAGCACACCCGCGGCACTGGAGGCGTCGTCACGCGCGACGCTGACGCGCCAGCGTCCCTCGCTGTCCGGATCGCGATCCTTTTCTGCCGCAACTCCGCTCTTTTCGAGCGCCACCACCGCGTGGTTGGCGTCGTTCTCGTCCAAGCGGACGGCGATCGGTACGTTACAACCGACCAGCCAAACGATGCAGCCGAGCACCAGCGGTAGCTCGCGACAAGTCATCCCCAGAGTCCCTCGCTTGTTCATGTCGCGCCCTCTCCCGTCCCTGTTCGCGCGGCTCAGAAGCTGGTGTGCGTCACGTCGAGCTTCGGATTGCTGGGAAAACTGAGCCCCCGCACGCCAGCGGCGATGCAGCCCTCGGCGCCGCGATTGCGCGGTTTCAAGACCACCGTGACACCGACCGCTCGCCCGTTCTGGACTGCGGCGCAGATGCTGATCGAAGCCGAATCGGGTACGCCGCAGTGCGCGAAGTAGCTGCCACGGTTGAGGATCGCCGCGTATTGGCCGCCGGTGATGTCCGCCTGCCCACGCGGACCGCCGACACTCATTTCCTCGACGTACGAGGCTTGCGCCGCCTCGCAGCTTTGCCCGCCGCCCAGGATCGGGAACGCGCCGCTGTGGCCGAGGATGTGTCCGCTGCCGCCACCCTTGTGGGACTTGCTCGAGTTCAAGCCGGCGTCGGTTTCAATATTCGACTCGGAGTCGACTTGAACGGCGACGTCGTCACTGCGGTTGGCGCGGACCTTGAGGAACCACAAGCCGGCGGCGACAATCAGCGCGCCGACGCCCAGCACGCCGATCAGGGTCTTGCCGCGCGTACTCCGCGACTCTTGCACGACGACGCGCTCGATGGCGGCTTTTTCCGCGGTAATATCGCGGGAAAGTCGGGCATTTTCGGCGAACGGCGCGAACTCGTCCCAGTCCTTGATGGCGCGTTCGTCTTGGCTCAGCGAGTCGCGCACGACGTCTGCGTCGAGGAAGGTGTGCGTAGCGATTTGTTGTAGCAGCTCGACGGCGCTGAATGGGCCGTGGTCCATGCCGTCCTTTACGACGACGTAACGCGGGCGAGGATCGCTTTCGAGCCGCGCCTTGAGCGTTGCTAGCTCGCTCGTCGCGTCACCAGCGGCGCGCGCACGCGGCTGCGAGACCACGCCCAGCTCATACGGGCTCGCGTGGCTGGTCGGTACGGGCGGCAACATCGACATCGAGACGTCGACATCGAAACCAGTGTCGCGGTCGTGGTCGAGGTGCGAAGTATCGGCCGGGGGCGGGGGCGTGACGCTGCCGGGCGGTGCGAATTGGTGCAGCGCCTGCGCCAGAGCGTTCAGATCATCAGGGCGGTGGCTCGGATCGGAGACCAGCGCTTTCGCCAGCATAGCCTCGAAATCAGGCGTCAAACCCGCCGCGACCTCGCTTGGGCGCCGCATGCCCGGGCCGACGCTCAAGCCGGTTACGAGCTCGTACAGGATGGCACCCAACGCGAACACGCTAGCGCGTGCCGTGCCCGGTGCACCGCTGCGTTCCTCGGGGGCCAAGCAAGCCTTGTCGCGCGGCAAGAGCGGCGGCTTCTGCGCCTGCGCGAGCGAGATTTGGTAAAAGCCGTAGTCGTCTTCGAGCAAGCTCGACGGGTGCAGGAACAAGCGGTGGCCGGCGCGGTGCAACTCCGCTGCCTGTACGCACAGTGGCACGATGACGCCGACGGCCTGCTTGAGGTTTAACTGACCGCCGCGCGCACGTAGCTCTTCGAGGCGGGCGCGAAGCGTACCGGGAGCTACTGACGTGCCGACTGGCAGGGGCGTGACCAAGTGTTGTGCGCTCGTCATTCAGGGCCGCGGATAGTACCAAAATTCCACGGTTTGGGAGGGGGAGGGCATGGCTAGATCAGCTATATCGGCGTTTCGTCTTCGCGCGCGGCGCCGTGCCAAGGGTGGCGACGCCGCGGGTAGCTGCCGTGAGCGAACTTTCCCAATACTGGCGCGATGTTGGGGGCAATGTCGGCGTCCCATTCGCCGCCGTGGATGAAGTCCCGGGGGTGATTGCGGCCGTCCAGAAGCACGAACCCCGGGATTTTTTCAGTGGGAATGCTCAGACGCTCGAGCTCGACTTGGAATTCATTTCGGTCGACTCGGACAAAACGTACCTTGGCCAGCGCTTTTTGGGCGATTGGGCTGGTCAACGCAGCGGCAACGCCATCGCAGGGCTTACAGCCGGGCACCACCAACCACAAGACCAGCGTCTCGGAGCTCGCGTCGGCCGCGCTGCGTTGCTTGTCGAGCTCGGCCTCGAAGTCGCCGGAAATATCAGCGAGGGTGACCGCGCCGAGAGTCGTGACTTGGGTTCCCATTTCGCGCGAGGCGCGGGCCTCCGGCGCGGCCGGGCTTTTGGTCGGATGCGTGGCTGTGGGGCTTGGCGCGGTCCACGCCGGAGGCGTGCCCAGGGCGGGCGAGTGCGACGCGGCGACCGGCCGCGGGCTCGCGATGTAGGTGATCGCGATCGCCAGCGCGACCACCGTCCCGCACAGGTTCAACGCGCCAATCACGATCGCAGCGTTGGCCAGGCCGCGCCCGGTCTCGCGCCCTTCGGCACGGGCGATCTCGTTCCGTGCAATCAGCCCGAGCACGACACCCAGCACGCCCCCCAGACCCAAGAAGCAAACGAAGCTGAATAAGCTCGCCAGCAACGCGAAGATGGACGTGCCGTTGGTCTTCGTGCGCGCGTGCGGGGCCCACGGCGCGCCGACCGGCGGGCTGTGCATGCTCACGAGTATAGCCCGCCGCTCGGCGCGTGAGTTGGGCTATGCTCACGCGGCATGCGTTTCACCGGGTTTCCAGCTGCCATCGTGGTTTTCGCGGCGGTTCACGCGGGTGCCCAAGGCCCCGC